>CAKVLT010000001.1 GCA_934757945.1 uncultured Bulleidia sp.
ACTTCAAGTTCGTTATCCGTAAGTTCGTGGATAGCTTTTTTAGAGCTTGTCATCATCTGACGTTCACGAAACAAAGCGGCATTATACAAGTTGTTGGCACAGTGAGCATTATAGTCGCACCATTGGAACAAAGCAGTTCCAGGCTTAACCTGTACATTCACAGAATGATACATATTCTTCTCCTTTTCAGTATATGCTAATACCACTATGATTATGGCATATCGCCTATACCAAAAAAGTGCCAGAAAAGCGATTCATCTCACCACTTATGCTGTGCATTAAAGTGGGAGTATTCTTGCTCGTTCAAGATAAATTGAAAAGGGCTGAGCAAAAAACTCCAGACCTATTTTATATTTCGTGTCAATCATGTGTACAAAAAAGTCGGGAAGTTCTCCCGACATACTTTACTGATTATTTTAAATACCCAAGAATCTGTTCAGCTACACCTTCACCATCTAAACGGTATTCATGTAATAATACATCAGCACTTGCACTTTCAGCATATCCATACATACCTAAACGATGTACAAATCTTGGACACTTTGCACTGGCCAGTTCTGCAACAAGAGAACCTAAGCCACCTGTAACGCTATGTTCTTCTACTGTGAAGATAGTCTCATTTTCTTTCAGAATATTTGTGATACCTTCTTCATCACATGGCTTAATTGCACAAACATCAATCACTGTCAGATCGATACCTTTTTCAGCTAAGATTTCAGCAGCTTTCATACTGCTCTGTACCATTAAACCTGTCGCAAATACAGCAATCTTCTGACTTCCCTGACGCAATACATTGATTTTTGTAACATCGAAGTCTGTATCTGCAGTAAAGAAATCTTCTACCTGGCTTCTTCCAAGTCTTACATAACATGGTCCTTCATGACTTGCTACATAATCGATAACTGCTTTTGTTTCATACTGATCACATGGAGAGAATACGGATAAACCTGTGATAGCTCTCATGATGGCAATATCTTCAATTGCCTGATGCGTACAGCCATCTTCTCCGACAGTAATGCCGGAATGAGAACCGATAACTTTTACATTTAACTGTGGATAAGCAACACTGTTACGAATCTGTTCCCAGCATCTGCCTGTGGCAAACATGGCAAATGTGGACGCAAATGGAATATATCCACTTGCCGCAAGACCTGCGGATACACCAATCAGGTTCTGTTCTGCAATACCTACATCAAAGAATCTTTCAGGTGCTACTTTCTGAGCCATTGCAGATTTTGTACTTCCTGCAAGGTCTGCATCCAATACTACAATACGAGGATTTTCCTGTACTAACTTTGCTATTTCTTCACCATAAGCTTCTCTAGTTGCTTTCATTAGTCGTTCACCCCCAGATCATGTAATGCAATCTTATATTCTTCTGCGTTAGGTGCTTTACCATGCCAGCCAACCTGGTCTTCCATGAAGGAGACACCCTTACCTTTGATTGTATGTGCTACGATGCATGTTGGCATTCCTTTTGTAGCTCGAGCTTCATCAAATGCCCTGGCAATCTGTTCAAAATCATGACCGTCAATAGTAATGACATGCCAGCCAAATGCCTTGAATTTATCTTCGAATGGTTCAGGGCCGATGACATCGGAAACCTTACCGTCAATCTGAAGACCATTGTTATCAATAATGGCACATAAGTTATCCAGCTTGTAATGTCCTGCAGCCATAGCTGCTTCCCATACTTCACCTTCTTCACATTCACCATCACCTAAAAGTGTATATACACGATGATCGTTCCTGGACAGTCTGTTAGCAAGTGCCATACCGACAGATGCTGCAATACCCTGACCTAAAGAACCTGTGCTCATGTCAATACCATCCAGATCATTCATATCCGGATGTCCCTGAAGTCTTGTATGAAGATGACGAATAGTTAATAATTCTTCTTCCTCCAGGAATCCCTTTTCACTTAATACAGCATAGAGAAGAGGGGCTGCGTGTCCTTTACTCAGCACAAAGCGGTCTCTGTCAACACTGCCTACATTATCTTTATTGATATTCATTTCATTGAAATAGAGGTAAGTCACAATATCTGCTGCAGATAAAGATCCACCCGGGTGTCCGGACTTTCCACTAAATACTTCGCGAATAATATTCACACGGATATGATTCGCATGTTGCTTAAGCTCACTGATTTCCATCATATTCCTCCGTAAATGCGCCGTTATAATACCATAAATCCTAAGGTTATAACAGGCTTTGTATAGTTTTTTAGCATTTTTCACAAATACATTTTTTCACAACTAACATTGTTCAAGAAATGCCTTAAATAAACGAATCATGGTTTCATTGCCCGACTGTGCCATCATCTCCGGATGAAACTGTACACCAGCCACAAAATTACCTTCTGTTTTCTGTACACCTTCCACAATTCCTTCTTTACTTCTTGCAATTACCTTTAAACATGGAGCTACATCTTTGATTGCCTGATGATGAAAGCTGTTCACTCTGCAAGTCTCTGTAAGTACAGGATATAAGAAGGAATCTTTTTCTATGGTCACAGAATGTGTAGGACAATCTCTGAAAGTCTGCTGGCTGTGTTGATAACTTCCTGGTCTTTCTGTTGCAAGATCCTGATACAATGTACCTCCATAAGCAACATTAATAGCCTGCACGCCTTTACATATACCAAAGACTGGTAACTGTAATTTTTCTGCAAGCTGTATCACTTTCATATAATACGCATCCACTTCCGGAATTAGCGGTCCGCAATGTATGTGCACACTTTCTCCATATAAAGAAGGATCAATATCTGCACCACCGCAAAGAACCACACCATCCAATCCCTGCAATTGTGCTTCTATAAGTTCTTCCTCCTGCATCACCGGCAATAATACTACAGCGGCACCTGCTTTTTCTAAAGACAACACATAGTCTCTGGAAACATTCACTCTGTTTTCTCCAGCAAAATACCCGCTATCATTGATGACAATGTTCGTTGTGACACCTATTTTTAACTTAGACATATGCCTATATCCTCACTAATTCCATTATACACAAAAGAAAAGACTCCCTTAAAGAGAGCCTCCATAAATTATTAACCTAATTTCTTGTATAAAGTAACGAAACGTTCAGCTAAGATACCGAAAGCTTCAGCACTCATTAACTGGTCTTCAGCATGAGTTAAAAGCAGATCCATTTCTACTTTTTCACCCTGAGCTGTCTTAGTTAATAACTGAGCATGAGCGTCATGTCCCTGTGTGAAAGCTTCCTGACCTTCTTTAATCAGTTTTTCAGCTTCTTCAAAGTTACCTTCAGAAGCTGCATCGATAGCACCAATGTAAGAAGAACGAGCTGTACCTACAGACGCAATGATATTAAAAGCAATTAATTCTGTTCCTTCCATGGTCCCTATTATCCTTTCATCAGTTCTTCAGCTTTTGCTAAAACGCCTTTGCCATCCATTAATCCATACATCTGCATTGGGATGTCTGTGATCTTCTTTTCAGGATGAGCAGCCTGTAATTTAGCAAGAGCATAACGAACCTGTGGGCCTAAAAGGATAACATCAGCCTGTCCATATTCTTTTTCGAAATCACCTAAAGAATATGCAGCAATGTCATAATCCTTTCCTGCAGCTTTAGCTGCTTCCTTCATTTTGTTTACGAGCAAGCTTGTGGACATGCCTGCAGCGCAGAATAATCTAATTACCTTATCTGCCATAATTTAATCTCCTTTTCTATCGTACTTAGTACGGGTACTCAAATTTTACTTCGAAAACGGTTTCAATGCAATCTTTTTCCATATCAGCTCTACTTACAAACCTTTGTGAACTACCCAAGGCTAAAGCACTTGGGGTAAAAGCCAGAAACATCTAAAGAAATGAGAATTCACTCACTTCTAAAATTAACGTATTAAGCTTAAAAATAAATGGAATTTCCTTTTCCGCCGTGCCATTTTTAAGATTATGACCCGCAATAAGCATCGACGTTCTATGTCGATTTTTCTTTAGCCTTCTTTCCCTTGTAAATCTTAAACAATGTTTTTCCTTATCCTCTACAAACACCATCTCTATTGTATGTTTGCGTAATGGATATATTTATTCTTTCAGTGAAGTATAGCGAATCTCTCCCACTGCTTCTAGATATGTGCTCATACATGTCTTGTTATCTTTTTTGCAGCTCGTACAAAGCGGACAAATATCCTTCCTTTTGTAATAAGCTTTGAGGATTCCCTTCCTCCACGATGGTTCCTTGTTGAAACACATACACGTAATCAAAATCTTGAATAAAAGAAATTCTGTGAGAAATCACAACAACTGTTGTGTCCGTTGGAACAGCTTTGAGACTTTCTTGTATTGCCTTGGTGTTGTCTTCGTCTAAGGAAGCAGTGGGTTCATCCAGAATCCATATATCTCCATTTTGATAAAATGTTCTTGCAAGAGATATGCGTTGTAACTGACCTCCTGAAAATCCACTGTTTTCTTTATCCGGAACATATGTAAAACCTTTCTCTTTCAAAAAGCCATCAGCATTTGCACACACTGAAGACTGCATTACTTTATCTATATCTGGAGTAAAAGACAGAGCAATGTTCTCATACATGTTCAGTTGAAATAGCGATATTTCCTGAGGCATATACGTCACATCAGAGCCAGAAGGGATACTGACTGTACCACTTTGTGGCTTATAGATGCCTGCTAACAGCTTTGCACATGTAGACTTACCACTTCCACTTTCACCTACAAAAGCCACTTTTTTACCTGCCGGTATATGAAAAGACAGGGAATGTAAAACTTCTGAATAATCAGGATAAGAAAAACAAACATCATGAAAAGCAATTTCATCCATACCTTCTTCACGCGTATCCACCATTTCCGGCAGTCTCAGAATTTCCAGTAATCTTTCCTCATGAGGCAGTGCTTCTTCCAGGAAATTAGAATATAGTCCTATACTCACTAATCCCTGCCATATAAGATCAATCATCGAAATACCTACCAGAATCTTAGAAAACGGTAAATATCCTTTTTCTGCAAGAAAACCTCCTGTAACCAGAATAAGAAGATAAGAAAGACAATTCATTGTGATATGAATACAGAAACCACGTATACTCTGATATTTACCCGATGCTTTCAGGTTGTCAGATACTGGTTCAAAAAATTGAAATGCTTTCTTTTCAAAGCGCTTCTGCAAAGAAAAAGTGCGTATTTCTTCACTGCCATAGATAGCTTCAGAAATATATTTCAAGGCCAGGCCTTTTGCTTTGCTTGCATTGCCTTCTGCTTCTGCTTTCTGTTTTGCATACAGATGTACTGAACCAAATCCAAGTAACGCACACAATATGCATACCATTGCCACTAACACATTCAGATGGAAAAGATAGATAACACAAAATATACCTGCCAGAAATGGCTCATAGACCCATCCTGCCATATACTCTCCAAACAAATGACTGACATATGGTAAATCAATTGTTAATCGATTTAAAATCTCTTCAGCAGTATATGTACCTGTCTTGCATTCTTCTCCATGAACATAAGCAGAAAGAATATCTTCTCGTATGGCATTTTGAACTGCATATTCCACTTTTGTAAAACATATAAGGCACAGAGAAGAAATCACTGTCGCAAGTACAACAAGTAATAAGTACAGTAAGGAAGAGGTTAAAATTGCACTTTCTTTCTCGCTCACCAAAGAAAACACATTAGATAACATGACACCTACAGAAGAAAACAATACTACATAGCTAAGAGCCAGAAAAACACAGGCAGCAAAGAATCGAATTCTATAAGGTTTAAAATATGGATAAAATGCAGAATATGCTTCTTTTCTTTTCATTTTCCATACACCTCCTTATATTGAGGATAAGAACCATCAAAAACAACTTTCCCTTCTTTAAACACAAGTATCTGATCCATTTGTTTTAAATACTCTAATTGATGTAAAGAAAAGATACAGGTAGAAGAAAGAGAAGGCTGTAGCAGTTCTTGCAAAACGGCATGTGCATTGGCCGCATCCAATGCAGAAATGGATTCATCAAAAAGAAGGATATCCTTTGCATGGTACAATGCTCTTGCCAGCGCAATTCTCTGTCTTTGACCGCCAGACAGATTTCCACCATTATTTTCAATTTCTCTGTTTTCCATGTTTTCAAGCTTTGCTTTAGACAAAGAATCTGTCAGCTTTTCCTCATCCACATGATCTTCTAAAGCAACATTGCCATACAGTGTGTCTGTAAACAGATAGGGGAACTGTTGAGTAAATACAGCCTCTTTACTAAGACAGGATCCTGAAGATGGCAGAATCATATGCGCTATCAGTTTCAAAGCAGTAGACTTACCACTTCCACTTTCCCCTATAAAAGCAACTTTACTGCCTTGCTTAAGAGTAAATGAAACATCTTGTAACGCATATGTATCTTCACCTGGATACGTATAATACACATGATTAAACACAATATTCTGACTATCCGCAGCCGGATAGCTTTTTTCTTCCTGATTCAAAAACTGTTCAATACGCTGCACAGACACTCTCTCTTTTCTGTACGTCACGATGTAATCTGTATAGTGCAACTGAGATGGAACAATTTCCTGACACAGATAGAAAAAAGCCATAAACACTCCCAAAGAAATATGTGGATACAACAAAACAGAAGCAAGGCAAACAGAAAGCACTGGAAGGACACCACACAGTAAACCAATCACCTTAACCGGTGCAGTCACTTTTGTCATGTTTATCACCTGTTGCGTATATTCTTTCTGTGATGCCGCATATATCCGTTTAGAAAAAGCATATGCCTTGTTGGTCTGAATTGTCATTTTATGATCCAGTACATCTTTCAGATGTCCATTCAGATTCACTTCTGCTTCCTTTGCTTTTTCACTTACCTTTTCTACACTATGTGAGGTCTTCCATTGTAAAAATACAGAAAGAAACACTGCACAGAAATAAACAAAGAACAGCAAAGGAGATAACATGCACATATACACGAGAATAAAGAGAAGCCGTATAGTTTCAAACAGTATAGTTGTTAACGTATCACACAGACAATTCAAAGTACTGTCACAATCCGTAGACAGCAATGTATACGTCTCTTTTGTATTTTGAAGGCTTTTTGAATCATATGGCAAGGCATTTATCTTATGCAGAATATCAGCATACAGCTGTTTGAAAAATGAAGCCTGCATATGCATAATTACCTGTCTGTTAAGACTGTTGTTAAATACCCCCAGCAGTATATAGTTTCCTGTTAATAAAAAAAGAAGAGAAGAGATACCAGTTAACCCGTTTGCAGAAATATGCATGGTAAGCGAACTGATTTCAGAAGATATACAGATAGTCACTAACGTTGTAGCAACAGCCAGAATAAGTAGTAATGAATAATACCCTTTCACATGTTTTAAACGCTTCAATAAAGACAACATATTCTCTCCTTTCCGACAGAGTATATGTCTGATAACTTTCTAAATACCTGTTCAACAGTCTTTTCTGTATATGACATTTTTGCCAGGCAAATCCCACATAATTTTCCAGCCGGCATTTCATGTATGACTTCTTCAAACATTTCCTGTTGCATACAAATACTCCTTCCTGTACCAATTATTCTTTATATATGGTTTGTTATAGCATATCCCCCCCAAAAAGGGATGACAGAAATGTTTTAACAAATGCAATACTTTATCTGACATTTTTTAACAAGTTTCTAACGTTACTTTTTTGCATTCGAGATGTAACAAAAAGCCCTTATCCATGCAGAATAAGAGCTTTAAGGAGAAAATAATTGTTGAAATTATTTGTTTAATGCTTTTTCAGCAATTGCCAGTGCGCCTTTACCGTCCATCAGACCATATACACGCATGTCGATAACATCGATTGGTGTATCCGGGAACATACCATGAATCTTATCCTTGGCAAAACGAACCTGAGGACCTAACAGGATGACATCCGCTGTCTTTCCTTTTTCAGGTGCTTCATTCATGGAATATGCAGCGATTTCATACTCCTTTCCTGCAGCACTTGCAGCTTCTTTCATCTTGTTGACAAGCAAGCTTGTAGACATACCTGCTGAGCAGAATAATGTAATTTTCTGTGCCATACTTTACGTACCTTCTTTCTGTTTTTAGAATACTCCGGAAGCGGTTTCATTTCAATAAAAAAAACGTTTTTCAAAACTTTTATACAGCTTATTCAGAAAAATGATGTAAGACTTACATTTTATGCCATGAAAAAACGCATAAACAAAAAGAAGAGGTCTCCCTCTCCTTTTCTCTTACTTAAAGTAGTCTACAGCACCCTTGAACAGCAGTTCCTGTGTTTCGATTTCTCCTACGTTGGAATATAAACCTTCACCACTTCTTTCACTGTGTCCCATCTTACCAAGAATTCTGCCATCTTTACTTGTAATGCCTTCTACAGCCTGATAGGAATTATTTGGATTGAAACGAATATCACTTGTAGGATTGCCTTCCAGATCACAATACTGAGCCACAATCTGCCCATGTCTCTTTAATCTTTCAAACAGATCAGGTTCGATAACGAATCTTCCTTCACCATGAGAAATAGCTACAGTCTGTACATCACCCGGTTTCATGTAACGTAACCATGGAGATCTGTTAGACGCAATTCTTGTCTTTACAAGCATACTCTGATGTCTGCCGATAGTATTGAAAGTTAATGTAGGACAATGTTCATCAGTATCCACTATCTTTCCATAAGGCACCAAACCAAGTTTAATCAATGCCTGGAATCCATTACAGATACCTAACATCAGACCTTCTCTTTCTTCCAGCATTTCATTGACTGCTGAAGAAACCTTAGGATTTCTGAAGAAGGCAACAATAAACTTACCGGATCCATCAGGTTCATCACCACCGGAGAATCCACCAGGAATAGCAATAATCTGAGACTTCTTAATACTTTCCACAAATCTGTCTACAGACGCATTAATCTGTGCACCTGTTCTGTTTTGAATAACAAAGATTTCTGTTTCAGCACCATACTTTTCAAAAGCTCTGGCAGTATCCCATTCACAGTTTGTGCCTGGGAACACTGGAATCAGTACATGTGGTTTTTCGCATGTATAGCTTGCATGCAGTACTTCATCTGTTTCATAAGTCACAGGCTCATACTGTTTTGCTTCTTTTTCTTCAAGATAAGGGAATACTTTCTGTAATGTAGATTCATAATCCTGCTGTAATACATCAAGATCAATATCTTCATCTTTAATGCTTAATGTATACGCATCAAGTGTTACACCTACAAGAGTACCCACTTCCAGATCCTGATCCGTTTCAATTAAGAAGCTGCCTGTCTTATCTTTGAACAGTTCTTCCACATCAATATTAGAATCTGCTCTGCAACCGATACGGTTACCTAAAGAGCACTTGAGAAATGCTTCGGCAAGACCATTTCTTCCAAGAGAATAGCAAGATAATACCTTTCCTTCTCTGATTAAGGATTCCATAGTGTCCATAGTTTCTTTAATGGAATCCCATACAGGTAATCCCTGATCATCATATTCCATTTCCAGAAGGTACAGATTATGACTTCCACCCTTCCATTCATCAGAAACGGCTTTATCTGCTTTACATGTAGATACAGCAAAGGCAATCAATGTTGGAGGAACATCCAAGTCATCAAATGTACCACTGCTGGAGTCTTTACCACCGATAGCCGCAACTTCCAGATTTATCTGTGCCTGTAAAGCACCAAGTAATGCCGCAAATGGTTTACCCCACTTAAGTGGTTCTTCGTTAGTTCTTCCAAAGTATTCCTGGAAACTCATCCAGCTGTGCTTTCTGTTACCACCTGATGCAATCATCTTACTGATAGCGGAGATAACGGATTTTTCAGCACCGATAAACGGAGATTTTTCCATCTGATATGGGTCAAAGCCCCAGCTCATAATAGAAGCTGTATTAGTATTGCCTTTTAACATCGGAATCTTTGCACACATTGCCTGTGTTGGTGTCAACTGATGTTTTCCACCAAATGGCATGGTGACTGTATTGGAACCAATAGTAGAGTCAAATCTTTCACTTAAACCAACCTGGCTTGTGACATTGAGATCTTTTGCAAGAGCTGTAAATCTTTCTTCTGTTGTACCGTTAGTAACTGCAGTATTGTCTGCTGTTTCTGCAGGCACTTCCACAGTTGTATATTTAGGAGCACCGTTTGTATCCAGGAATGCTCTGGATATATTCACAATAGCAGTTCCATCCAGATTCATAATCATTCTTGGATCTTCTTTAACAACTGCCACAACTGTAGACTCCAGATTTTCCTCATCAGCAAGAGTCTGGAATTTTTCCACATCTTCTTTACGCACAACAACAGCCATTCTTTCCTGAGATTCACTGATGGCAAGTTCTGTGCCGTTTAAGCCCTTGTACTTTACAGGGACTTTGTTCAGATCAATTTCCAGTCCATCCGCAAGTTCACCGATAGCTACAGAAACACCACCTGCACCAAAGTCATTACAACGTTTGATCAGTCTTGTGGCTTCAGGATTTCTGAATAATCTCTGTAACTTTCTTTCTTCAGGAGCGTTACCTTTCTGTACTTCTGCACCACAGGATTCCAAAGATTCTTCTGTATGTGCCTTGGAGGAACCTGTTGCGCCTCCACACCCGTCTCTGCCTGTCTTACCGCCTAAAAGAATGACAACATCTCCTGGCTCAGGTCTTTCTCTGACTACGTTTTCACTTGGAGCAGCCGCGATAACCGCACCTACCTCCATACGTTTTGCCACATAGTTTGGATGATAGATTTCATGTACAAGACCAGTCGCAAGCCCAATCTGGTTACCATAAGAGGAATATCCTGCTGCTGCAGTAGTCACAATCTTTCTTTGTGGAAGCTTACCTTCCATAGTCTTTTCAATTGGAACTGTAGGATCTGCAGCACCTGTAATACGCATTGCCTGATAGACATAGCTTCTTCCACTCAGTGGATCTCTGATAGCACCACCTAAACATGTAGCTGCTCCACCAAATGGTTCAATTTCTGTAGGATGGTTATGTGTTTCATTCTTGAACATTAATAACCAGTCCTGGTCTTCTCCATCCACGTCAACCTTGATCTTTACAGAACATGCATTAATTTCTTCAGATTCATCCAGATCCTTTAACTTACCTGTCTTCTTCAGATATTTGGCACCAATAGTACCAAGATCCATTAATGTTTCAGGTTTTGGTGTTCTTCCTTCATATACAACATCTCTTAGTTTTTCATACTCAGCATATGCCTTCTGTACATAGTCCGGAACGATTTCCACACTCTTTAAGACAGTGTTAAATGTTGTATGACGGCAATGGTCACTCCAGTAGGTATCTACTACCATCACTTCTGTAATTCTCGGATCTCTGTGCTCGGTGTTTTTAAAGTACTCCTGTAAACACTGAATATCTGCAAGATCCATTGCAAGTCCTTTTTCTTTACGGAAAGCTTCCAGTCCTTCTGTATCCAGTTCGTTAAAGCCTGTTAACACTTCAGGAAGTTCAGGTTTTTCATAAGAATCCTGTAATGTTTCAGGTTTTGCAGGGGATGCTACACGTGCTTCTACAGGATTAATCAGTGTATGAGAAATCTTTTCTTTTTCTTCTTCACTGTAAGAACCTTTGATATAGTACACTCTTGCACTTTTGACTAATGGTCTGTCTTTTGCAGTCGCAAGCTGAATACACTGCGCACAGGAATCAGCTCTCTGATCAAACTGACCAGGCAGATATTCTACACATAATACCCATTCATCTTCAGATGGAGCCGGAGCAGTTTCGTCATACAGAGTATCTAACTGCGGTTCAGAAAGAATGGTGTGTTTTGCATTTTCATAATCTTCTCTGTCAATATTTTCAATGTCATATCTGTTTAAAACTCTGACACCTTCTACTTCTCTCAGAAGTGCTGTTTCCAGGTCTTTCTTGACAGAACCTGCTTCTACAGCAAATGCCGGTTTCTTTTCTACAAAACAACGATATACGCTCATTTCTCTAATACCTTTCTACCAATATCCGTACGGTAATGCATGTCTTCAAATGTAATTTCTTTAATTGCACCATAACATGTGTCCAGTGCTTCCTTTAAAGTTGGAGCAGTTGCTTCAATACCCAGCACTCTTCCACCATTGGTATAGAATTTTCCATTCTCTTTCTTTGTGCCGGAATGGAATACTGTTACACCTGCATGCTGACCATTTTCATCAAGTCCGGAAATCTCATACCCTTTCTTATAGGCTTCAGGGTAGCCTCCGCTTGCTTCCATGACACATGCTGCACAGGCATCTTTCCATGTAATATCCACCTGATCCAGTGTGCCATCATGGACATGCTGGAAAATAGTCATCAGGTCTGTATTTAATAATGGTAAGACTACCTGTGTTTCAGGATCACCAAATCTGCAGTTATATTCCACAACCTTTGGTCCCTGCTTTGTTAACATCAGTCCAAAGTAAAGAACCCCCTTGAAAGGTCTTCCTTCTTTGTTCATGGCTTCTACAGTAGGTTCAAAGATTTCTTTTCTGCATCTTTCCGCAATTTCTGCTGTATAGAAAGGACTTGGAGCAATCGTACCCATACCACCTGTATTCAAGCCTTCATCATTATCATTGGCACGCTTGTGATCCATACTGGAAATCATAGGAACGATAGTCTTTCCATCTGTAAAAGACAGAACAGATACTTCAGGTCCTTCCATGAATTCCTCTACGACAACTTCATTACCGCTTTCGCCAAACTTCTTATCCACCATCAGTTCCTGAATAGCTTCAGAAGCTTCTTCCAGATTCTTTGCAATCAGAACACCTTTACCTAAGGCAAGACCATCTGCTTTTAATACACATGGGAAAGAGTTCTGTTCTTTAACATAGGCAAATAATGTATCGGCATCATTGAAGACTTCATACTTTGCAGTAGGAATATTGTATTTCTTCATCAGATTCTTGGAGAATACTTTACTTGCTTCAATAACAGCAGCTTTCTTATCCGGTCCAAAACTTGAAATACCAGCTTCTTCCATGGCATCTACCATGCCTAAAGCTAATGGATCATCTGGAGTAACCACACAGAAATCCACCGCTTCTTTTCTGGCAAGTTCCACCATGCCTTGCACATCCGTTGCTTTGACATCAACACATCTTGCAAGAGCAGAGATACCGCCGTTACCAGGAGCACATAAGATTTCTGTAATTTCTTTATTTTCTTTTAATTTTGTAATGACCGCATGTTCACGGCCACCACTTCCAACAACCAATACTTTCATATGTATTTCTTCTTTCAATTAATGATGGAATAAACGTAATCCGGAGAATGCCATGACCATATCATATTTATCTGCTGTTTCAATGACATTATCATCACGAATAGATCCGCCTGGTTCACTGACATATTTCACACCGCTTCTGTACGCTCTTTCAATGTTATCCCCAAATGGGAAGAATGCATCAGAGCCAAGACTGACACCCGTGTTCTTCTTTAACCATTCTTCTTTTTCTTCTTTTGTAAATTCTTCAGGTTTTACCTTAAATAAAGATTCCCACTGACCATCGGCAAGAACATCTTCACAATGATCACCAATGTAATTATCAATGGCATTATCTCTGTCAGCTCTTCTGATATTGTCCACAAATGGCAAATTCAATACCTTTTCATGCTGTCTTAACCACCAGTTATCTGCTTTGGAACCGGCAAGTCTTGTGCAGTGTACACGAGACTGCTGTCCTGCACCAACACCAATAACCTGTCCGTTTTTAGCATAGGCAACAGAGTTGGACTGTGTATATTTCAATGTAATCAGAGAAATCATCAGATCACGTTTTGCCTCTTCCGGTAAATCTGTATTCTTTGTGACGATGTTTTCAAATAAAGACTCATCGATAACAGAATCATTTCTTCCCTGTTCAAAAGTCACACCAAATACCTGTTTACGCTCAATTGGATCAGGCTTGTAGCTTTCCTCCATCTGAAGTACTACATAATTACCTTTTTTCTTAGATTTTAAGATTTCCAGTGCTTTTTCTGTATACCCTGGCGCAATCACACCGTCACTGACTTCCACTTTTAACAGTAATGCAGTTGCTTCATCACACACATCACTTAAAGCAGCAAAGTCACCATAAGAGCTCATTCTGTCTGCACCTCTTGCACGTGCATAAGCACTTGCTAACGGTGTCAGTTCTACATCACCTGTGAAATAAATCTGTTTTTCCACATCACTTAATGGGCAGGCTACTGCAGCACCTGCAGGAGAAACGTGCTTAAAACTTGCAGCACTAGGTAAACCTGTAGCCTGTTTTAACTGCTGTACCAGCTGCCAGGAATTCAGTGCATCCAGGAAGTTAATGAAACCGGGTCTTCCGTTTAATACTGTAACAGGTAATTCAGAACCATCTGCCATATAGATACGGCTCGGTTTCTGATTAGGGTTCATTCCATACTTTAATGCTAATTCGTTTGCCATTTCTATTCTCCTTCGTTCTTATTGAAAATATAGGACATATATTCACCGGATGCAATGTCGATCTGTCTTGTGAATAAAGAGACTTTATTGTCTGCATTTAATGATTCCCATACATGTCTGGACCAGTCTTCAAATGGTTCTTTTACCATATCCCACTTTACAGGTTCTCCCTGAAAACTTGGAATTGGAGTGCCATTATCTACATAGGTATGAATAATTCTTCCTGTACCGTTTTTAACATGCTCATAGTCAAAGAAGAAACGTAATGTAGAACTTTCATCATTATCATCACTCTTTAAGATAGACATGGAGAAACCATCATTTTCAATAACTGCACTGATTCTAGGTGTCCAGTTAGGTCCATCTGGTTCAAAAGTTCTTGTACGCAGACTTTCTTCAAAGCTCTTACCTTCTGTATATCCATCATACACAGTATCTGTCTGATCCCCATTTGTCACAATGGTTTTGGAACCATGTACTCTGACAGGAGCATAAATGATTAAAGACGGATCACTTAGTTTACTCGGATCATATGCCTGTGTACGGATACCTTCACCATCTTCTACAAACACTCTGTTTCTGGAGTTTTCACTTCTTCCCATGATGAAGTAAGCAACTCTGAGCTTCTTACCACACGGTGTTCTGCCGATGGCAATACCACGTCCAGGGTATTCTTTGGAAGATAAATATTCAAATAAATCTGCACTCATTTTGTTTTCTCCTTTTCAATTCTTTCTGCCAGCATTTCTGCTGCTTTTGGAAGTAAAATCCATTCAGCCTGTTCCATGACTCTTTTCTGTAAGATTTCAGGTGTATCTCCTTCTTCCACTTCTACTGCTTTCTGATAGATGATTTCTCCTCCATCAGGAATAGCATTCACATAATGCACTGTTGCACCTGTCACTTTGACCCCCTTTGCAAGAGCTGCTTCATGTACTTTCAGACCATAATAGCCCTTACCACAGAAGGAAGGTATCAAAGAAGGGTGAATATTGATGATTCGTTGTGGATACGCCTCAATAACCTTATCTCCTAAGATACTCAGGAAGCCTGCAAGTACCACTTCTTCAATGCCATGAGACTGTAATACTTTCAGTAAAGCCGCATCATACTCTTCCAGTGTGGCATATTCTTTTCTTTTTACCACACAGCTTTTAATACCATGATTCTTTGCTCTTTCCAAAGCATAGGCATCTTCTCTTGAAGCTACCACAAGAACAATTTCTCCGTGAGGAATCTTTCCTGCAAGCTGCGCATCGATTAATGCCTGCAGATTCGTACCTCCTCCACTGACCAGTACCGCAATACGTGTCATACTCAGTCCTCAAATACTACAGTGTGCTGACCTTTGACCATCTTTCCAATCACTGTAGCCTGTACGCCATCCTTATGTAAAATATCCAATGTTTTTTCAACATCTGCTTTATCTACAATTACCATCATGCCTACACCCATATTGAATGTATTGTACATGTCGTGTTCAGGGATATTTCCAACTTCCTGAATCAGAGGGAAGATAGCAGGCATGTCCCAGGAACCCTTTGTAATGCATGCGTCTAATTCTTTTGTATAAGCTCTAGGCATATTTTCATAGAAACCACCACCTGTAATATGAGCGATGGATTTCACATTTACTTCTTTTAACAGATGTAATACTGGTTTTACATACAGAGCAGTAGGTGTTAATAATGTCTCACCTAATGTCTTACCACCAAGTTTATCTGCATATGTATCCAAAGAAGCTTTATCGGTAATATCAAATACTTTTCTGACTAAAGAGAAACCATTGGAATGTACACCTGTGGAAGGTAATCCAATCAGTACATCGCCTTCTTTGACATCTTCTTTATTCAGGATTTTCTTTTCATCCACAACACCTACAGTAAATCCTGCAAGGTCATATTCATCTACAGGCATCATACCAGGATGTTCTGCTGTTTCTCCACCAATCAGAGCACAACCACTTT
Source organism: uncultured Bulleidia sp. (assembly GCA_934757945.1). Taxonomy (GTDB): domain Bacteria; phylum Bacillota_I; class Bacilli_A; order Erysipelotrichales; family Erysipelotrichaceae; genus Bulleidia. Next base: position 16,373 of record CAKVLT010000001.1, read on the forward strand.
CCTTACAGCCTTCTGCTACACCATGAACGATCTTTGCAATCACTTCAGGTTCATTCTTTCCACAGGCAATGTAATCCAGGAAGAATAATGGTTCTGCACCAGCACAGATAACATCATTTACACACATAGCTACACAGTCGATACCGATTGTGTCGTGTTTGTCCAATAAGAAGGCAATCTTCAGTTTTGTACCTACACCATCTGTTCCAGACACCAGTACAGGTTTTTCCATTCCCTGCGTATTTGGAGCAAATAAGCCACCAAATCCACCGATGGAATCCAATACTTCCGGTCTGTTAGTAGACATAACATCTTTTTTAATCAGTTCTACAGATTTATATCCTGCTGTAACGTCTACACCTGCTGCCTTATAGCTTTCTGAATAACTCTTTTCCATGTTGTCCTCCTATTTATTAAATTCCTTTTCTACTTTTGCATTCTTTTCCAGAACGCCCTGTTTCATAGTTTCTCTGTCTTCTTCCAGTTTCTTCTGCAGTTCTTCATCAGAAACCGCTAAGATTTCCATTGCCAGATACGCTGCATTCTTAGCTCCGTCGATTGCGACAGTTGCTACAGGAATACCACTTGGCATCATCACTGTGGATAACAACGCATCCACACCATCCAGAGCAGCACTCTTTAACGGCACTCCGATAACAGGCACAGTGGTGTGTCCTGCCACAACTCCTGCAAGAGCCGCAGCCATACCTGCACCAGCAATAATGACACCTACATTGTTCTTTCTTGCATTTTCAGCAAGTTCTGCCACCTTTTCGGGAGTACGGTGTGCGGAATACACATGTACTTCATACTCCACTGAGAACTGTTCCAATACTGCTGTTGCTTTTTTCATAACTGGCAGATCACTGTCACTGCCCATAACAATACTAACTTTTTTCATAAACGTACTCCTTCCAATACAATAGAAAAAACCCATGGATAGTATTAGTCCATGGGTTTAGATTCCAAGTTGTTCTTTGCAGACAAAAAAATGGCAGTGTGCAACCAGACTGATTCAAAGCATGAAACACAATATCCCATATTCTTGTCTCCTCAACGCCACTATATTATTAAAAAACAGGGTAAATGTAAAGTGGATTCTATTGACAAAACATACTATGCATTATACAGTACTGTTATAAAGGAGGTATGCCATGGATTCCCAATTAAAGAAGGGTGTTCTGGATGTTTGTGTCCTTACCGCTGTGTATTCCAAAGATTCCTACGGATACCAAATTATCAAGGATCTGAAAGATGTGATTGAGATTTCAGAATCCACTCTGTATCCCATCCTGAGAAGACTGGAAAAAAATGGATATCTTACGGTCTACACTCAGGAACATCATTACAGGCTGCGTAAAATGTACAGCATCACCCATGAAGGAAAGCAAAGAATTGAAGAATATCTCAAAGACTTACAGGAACTGAAAACTATTACGCATTTTATTGAAAAGGAGATTACGTATGATTGAAGAATATCTGCAGAAATTACAACAAACCTTACTGGCAAATCACTATGACGATGTAGAAAATGCCCTGGACTACATTATGGAATGTATCGAAGACAAAAAGGAAGAAGGGTGCAGTGAACAGGAAATCCTGGATACATTCGGCACAGTAGAAACCTTGGCTTCTTCTATTACCGGCAAACAGGTTAAACCAGCCACCACCTCCTATTCCATCAAACACATTATCACTGAACTGACCAATACAGATCTTGAAATCAGTGAGTCAGACTGTTTTAACGTGGAAGTCAACTATCCAGATAACGGCAATTATGATGTACACGAAGAAGGAGACACCTTATATATCAAAGAGAAGAAAAACGGACGCTCTATTTTCTCTTTCTCCAGAAAGATCATCATTTCTTTACCTAAAGACTATCCTCTTTCTACCTTAAAGATTACAGCCGCCACCTCTGATACTCTGCTGTATCACATCTTCGTTTCTGATGTGCAGGTACAGGCAGATTGCGGAGATTTACACACGGAAGACTGTTTCCTGTCACATGTGGATATTACAGCAAAATCCTCAGATATAGACATAGAGAAAGGATCTCTGGAACAGGGGACACTGCATACAGCCTCTGGAGATATTCATATAGAAGATTGTTCCTTAGGTACTGTTTCCATTACTGCTGCTTCCGGCGATGTGTCCATAGAAGAATCCGATCTGTCACATCTGGATATTTCCACAAATTCCGGAGATGTAGACCTGGATCTTCCATGTGAAGAAGAACAGTACACCATACATAAAAACTATGAAACAACAGGAACCGGATTAAAACAGATTACTATAAAAACAAAATCCGGAGATATCGACATTGACTTTGCCTATTAAATACTGAAACCAAAAAACCTCTTTGTACTTCACTACAAGTGTCATACAGAGAGGTTCTTTCTATTTTTCTTTTGTATAGCATGGAACACTCACAGATTCTCTTATCTGTCCGTTACCATGAATGATATATTTATATGTACATAGTTCTTCCAGTCCCATAGGGCCTCTTGCATGCAGTTTCTGAGTACTGATACCCATTTCACAGCCCAGACCAAATTCACCTCCGTCAGTAAATCTTGTGCTGGCATTGACGTAGACAGCTGCACTGTCCACACATCTTGTAAAAAGATCTGCATTCTTTTGAGAATTGGTAAGAATCGTTTCGGAATGATGTGTAGAATGCAAAGCAATGTGATGAATAGCTTCCTGTACATCTTCTACAACCCCGACACTCATCTTATAGTCCATATATTCTGTATCATAGTCTGCATCCTGTAAGGGGATACCGGGAATGATTTTCCCGGCAGTTTCATCCACATGCATTTCTACTTGTGGCAACCCTTTTTTCTGCTTTTCTGTAACCAGCCTCTGATACAGTAATGGTAAAAAGGTGCCGGCAATATTTTTATGTACAAGTACGGTCTCTATGGCATTACATACACTTGGTCTGCTGGTTTTGGCATTATCAATGACATTTAATGCCATTTCCACATCTGCACTTTCATCCACAAACACATGACAGATACCAGTACCTGTTTCAATACATGGCACCGTAGCATTTTCAACACATGCCTGTATCAGTCTTTTTCCGCCTCTTGGAATCAATAAATCTACCAATCCTCTTGCCTGCATCAATTCCGTAGCACTTGCATGACTTGTATCCTGCACAAGGCTGATACATTCTTCAGGCAATCCTGCACGTACAATACCTTTTCTTAAAGCCACTACAATAGCATTACAGGTATTCCATGCCTCATGACCACATCGTAAAATACAGGCACTTCCTGCTTTTAAGGAAAGTGCAGCAGCATCACTTGTAACATTTGGTCTGCTTTCATAAATGATAGCAATGACTCCCATTGGTATACTGACTTTATCTATCTTTAAACCATTGGGTCTTTCTATGGTTTTCAATACTTTGCCCACTGGATCATCCAGATACATCACATCCAAAATACCTTTGGCCATAGCCTGTATCCTATCTTCATTCAGCATAAGTCTGTCCAGCATTACTTCAGAGATGTGTTGTCTTGCGGCATCCATATCTTTTTTATTTACCTCAAGAATTGAAGCTGTATTTTCTACAAGGGATTGTGCCATAGACTGCAGAGCATTATTTTTTACCTCTGTATCTGTCAGAGCAAGAAACAGTTTGGCTTTCTGACTTTGTTGAAGTATTTCCTTAGTCGTCATGTCTTTGCCCCATAAATCTTGTGCCAACTGATTTACCATCCATAATATCGTATAACACGATTGGGTTAGCACCGTTTGTAATAATCATATCTGTTCCTGCTTCTGTAACCATCTTTGCGGCAGAAATCTTTGTCTGCATACCACCTGTACCTAAAGCAGTACCTGCGCCTCCTGCAAGAGCTTCTATGTCTTCGGTTATCTCTGCAACTACAGGTATCAGTTTAGCTTCAGGATCTTTATGCGGATCACTTGTATACAGGCCTTCGATATCTGAAAGTAATACCACCATATCTGCATGAATACATTTCGCTACCAGTGCGGCAAGGGTGTCATTATCTCCTACAGAATATTCCTCACAAGCTACAGAGTCATTTTCATTAATAATAGGAATAACACGTAGCTGTAATAATCTTTCCAGTGTATTAGAAAGATTATGTAATCTTTCAGAATCTTCAAAATCCTGCCATGTCAGCAGCATCTGTGCCACTGTATGGTTGTACATACCAAACAGTCTGTCATAGGTATACATCAGTTCACACTGTCCTACAGCTGCAGCTGCCTGTTTTGTAATCATGTCCGAAGGTCTTTCAATCTGTAATTTTCCTACACCAAGACCCGTTGCAGCACTGGAAACCACTACCAGTTCATGTCCTGCATTAGCAATATCACTCCATACTTTCACAAGTTGTTCTACATGACGGATGTCCATACCTCCAGCTTCATGCATTAAAGTACTTGTGCCTACTTTTACTACTATTCTCATATATTATTTTCCTAAATCCTTTGTCTTTTCATATGCAGCAATAACACTGTCCATTACCGTCCCTCTGAATCCATGTTCTTCCAGAGTTCTTACACCCTGAATAGTGGAGCCACCCGGAGAACACACCTCATCTTTTAACTGTCCTGGATGTTTACCTGTTTCCAATACCATGGAAGCACTGCCAAACACCATCTGTGCAGCATATGTCATAGCCTTCTGTCTTGGCAAGCCACAAGCCACTCCACCATCTGCCAGTGCTTCTATAAAAGCATATACAAAAGCAGGTCCGCATCCTGAAACACTGCTTGCGGCATCCATATCTTTTTCACTTACTTCATCCAGTACCCCACACAGTTTCATTGCCTGTACCCATGTGTCTAACTGTGTATCGTTTACATTCTGATAACAATACTGAATCATCCCTTTACCTAACAGTACGGGGGTATTGGGCATGATACGGATAATGGGGTAAGTACCCTGTACCATATCCAGAAGTTTGGACATGGATAGGCCAGTTGCCATACTGACAAGTACAAAAGAACCTGTATCTCTTCCTTTTAAAATATCCGCAATACCTTCCAGCATATCTTTCATCATCTGCGGTTTTACACACAGGAAGATATAGTCACATGTAGAAGCCACTTCTTCATTTGTGCCATATACACATCCTAATTCCTGTGCAAGATTTTCTGCTTTAGACAGTGTTCTGTTAGCCAGTAACACTTCCTTTGGATCTACAACGGCACACAGTGCTTTAGCTACTGCGCCTCCCATATTTCCACATCCTATAAAACCATATCGCATACGTACATACCCCTCTTTTTCTTTTTGCTAACAACAATAGTACTATTTTCTTTTTATTTCTCAAGGACACAAAGAAAAAAGTGTGGAATCTGCATGATATACACAGATTCCACACAACTGACAGATAAAATTATTCACTCCAATGCCGTACCATCATCTCAATATCTTCCTCACGCCATTCCACTTTCTCTGGCAAGATTTTGAATAGTCTTTTCATCCATGCCTGTCACATCCTGTATAAAAGAAATATTCATATTTTTCTTCAGCACTTCCCTGCTGGATACCTTTTTCTTCTCTTACCTGCATAAGTTCTTCTAGCTGCATATATTGACTCCTTATGTATTTGTCTTTCCTTAATTTCTGTACCTTCAGCTCGATTTCTCGGGAAAAGGTGCCTGTAGCTTCATGTGTCTGAATGTAGTGATAAAACCACTTTAAATCAGGATCTTCTACATTCAAAGCTGTTGTGTTCATATATACTGTATATCGTTCATCTTCTCAAAAAAAGAGAAAAATGCAGAAGAATTTCCATTTAAGGAATCTCTTCCGCATTTTGACTGACAATACTGATTCTTAATCCTTTGGTGCAATCTTCTGTAAGACACCGTTAGACTTTAATCTAGGATAAATTGCCACATATAACGCTGAAGCAATTACAATAGCCAGTACAGCATTCACACCTGTTGTAACAAATTTAGCCACTGCTAAATACGTAGCTGCTTTTTCAGCATTTCCCAAAGCAATCAAATAATATAAATAAGAGATAACTGGCTCACCAATCATGTTAAATACCATACCACCTGTGCAGGACAGTACAACACTTCTGTATAAGTCTTTACCTGTCTTCTTTGTGATGTGGAATACTTTATGTGCAAGCAAACCGGTCACAAGTCCAATACCCATTTTCAGAATCAATGTTTTTGGTGCTACTGTAATATATACAGGATCTAACAGATCACCGATGCCCATACCTACAGCACCTGCAATACCACCAGGCACCCCACCCAGCAATAATGCGGCCAATACACAGAATGTGTTTCCCAGATGGAATGAAGTAAAGCCAACTGGTGTTGGAATCTTAATCTGTAAGAAAGTGAAAGATACATAACATAAAGCTATCATCAATGCTGTTACAGCAAGCTTCAAAGTTTTTTCGTTTTTCATATGTCTAATCTCCTATGCACACTAAGATACTCACTGCACAGAAGAATAAAAAGGACCAGTTCACATTATTTTTATATGTCCAGTATTCACTTTTTATTATTTTTGTCCTTGAATCACCATCTCTACCTTAGGCACGACCATATTCCTGAGGCTTCTGTAAGTACTGGCAGTAGCCCAGATATATACACAACCTGTGAATAACGTCTGTAAGGTAGAAGCCATTTCTTTTTGACCAGTTTCTTTACACAGTTCTTCCAGATAGTAATAAAAAGGATGTCTTGCCGTACCAGTCCTTGTATTGATCATCTTCTGTATAACATTGAGATACAGTGCTCTTTTTACCACCTCAACCCCCATCTCTTCATAATAAGAAGCTAAAGAAGAAAACAGGAATACTACTTTTTCCTGATATGTAGAATACACATCTACTTCCTGACGTAATTCTTCTATATTCATTTTAGAAGAATCAAACTGTTCCAGGATAATATCATCTTTACTGTCAAAGTAATAGTAAAAGGTATTTTTGGAAATATTCGCAGCCTTAGCTATATCAATGACCGTCACCGCATCAAATCCTTTTTCTTTAAATAAAGCCAGTGCTTTATACCGAATTTCCTTTTTCTTTTCTGTCCCCTTCATATATTCGCACCTCCTGTAAGCGGTTTCTGTTTACATAATTATATTACCGCGGTAATATAATTATACAACAAGGAGTGAAAAAAAATATGAGTGAAATTGGTGTTTCCGTATATCCTGACCTCAGTCCTATTGAAGACATTGAAGCCTATTTAAAACTGGCTTCCAAATATGGGGTCACACGTGTATTCTCAAGTATGTTCTCTGTGGAAGGTACAAATGAAGAAATTCTGGACTATTTCCGTAACTTCATCCGTATCGCCCATGAAAATCACATGGAAGTATCTTTGGACGTCAATCCTCAGTTCTTAACAAAACTGGGTGTTACCCCTGAAGATATTTCTTTATTCCATGAGATTGGTTGTGATATCCTGAGACTGGATATGTGCTATGGTCCTGAAAAAGACTATATCTTATGTAACAACCCTTATGGTATTAAGATTCAGTTAAATGCGTCCATGGGTGTGGCTAAAGAACTGGAATACTTAAAGGAAAAAGGTATTACCCGTGACCAGTTACTGTTAGGACACAACTTCTATCCTCAAAGATATACAGGATTAAAGTGGAAGTCTTTCTTGAAAACAAATGAAGGCTTATTCCCTTATGGCTATCCTGTAGATGCCTTTGTAGCGTCTACTGCAGAAGGTACACATGGTGTATGGGATGCTGTATGTGGTTTACCAACAGTAGAAAGAATGAGAGATCTTCCTGTTGATCTGCAGGTAAGAGAATTACTGGCAGTAGGCATTGAAAATATTCTTATCGGTAATGCTTATGCAAGTGAAGAAGAATTCAAAGCTATTCAGTATGTCATGAGTGCCAAACCAAGAGATATCAAAGATTCTCCAGTCTATGAAATGTTAAAGGGATTCTCTTTAATGGGTGAGCAGAAACCAGAAAAGATTCTGAAAGTAGTCTGTGATAAGGACATTACAGACGAAGAAAGATTCTTCTTATTTGATGTGTTCCCTCAGACAGACTGGGGTGACAGCTCTGAATGGATCTGGAGAAGCCGTATCGGAAGATTCTTAAATAAGAACCATCCTGTACCTCACAGAATCGTTTATCAGCCAACATTTGCACCTGGTGACATCGTCATCGTTAACGATAACTATAAGCACTATGCAGGTGAAATTCAGATTGTAAGAGAACCAATCATCAATGATGGCACAAGAAACCGTATTGGTCATCTTGCCCCACATGAAGAAGAAATGTTTGAACTGATTAAAGACGGAGACAACGTTCGTTTCCTGGAAGAGAAATAATCTGAAAAGAAGAGAGCAATCTCTTCTTTTTTAGTGGTAGACTAGACGCAAGAGGTAAAACGATATGATGATAGAAAACTACCATTCTGTACTGGATGTACGTACTACACAACAGGCAATCAAATATATTCGCGACACATTTCAAAGAGAATTCGGCAAAGAAATGTGTCTGGAAAGAATCAGTGCCCCATTATTTGTTACTAAAAAATCAGGATTAAACGATAACCTGAATGGATTTGAACGACCTGTTTCCTTTGATGCCCAGGATCTTCCTGGAGATACTCTGGAAGTCGTACATTCTTTAGCCAAATGGAAAAGATATGCACTAAAGAAATATGATTTCAAAACAGGTGAAGGACTGTATACAAACATGAATGCCATACGCAGAGATGAAAAGCTGGATAACCTGCATTCCATGTATGTCGATCAGTGGGACTGGGAAAGAGTCATCACCAAAGAGGAAAGAACAGATGAAGTACTGGAAAATACTGTTCGTACCATTTTCAAAATTATCAAACATATGGAACATGAAGTATGGTACAAATACCCTGAAGCTGTATGTCACCTGGCAGACGATGTATTCTTTATCACTTCTCAACAACTGGAAGATATGTATCCGGACCTGAGTGTAAAAGAAAGAGAAAACAGAATCACAAAAGAAAAAGGCTGTGTATTCATCAAACAGATTGGCTGGCCTTTAAAGCGCAGTAAGAAACCGCATGACGGAAGAGCTCCGGACTATGATGACTGGAATCTTAACGGAGATTTATTATTCTATCTGCCTGTACTGGATATTGCCCTGGAAATATCTTCCATGGGTATCCGTGTAGATGAAAAATCCATTGTGGATCAATGTAAAGCTTCTCATTGTGAAGGAAGACTCACGTTGCCTTATCACTCCTCCATTCTCAATTCAGAACTACCTTATACTATAGGCGGTGGTATTGGTCAGTCCAGACTATGTATGTTATTGCTGAATAAGGCACACATCGGAGAAGTACAGGCTTCCATCTGGCCTGAAAAGCTCATGGAAGAGTGTGAAAAACAGGGAATTCATTTACTATAGTCACAATTTACAGTACACTGAAATTATGAGGAAATTATTACAGTTACTATGCTTAAGTTTGTGCCTTTTATGGTGTACACCTGTTCATGCAGAAGATATTACAAGCATGCAGGAAGACAAATTATATATTTTTGATATCGATATGAATGATCAGGATCCATTATCTACTTTAAAAACAGCAGTGCTGAAAAGCAGATGTGCGTATGACGCCTCCATCAACTACGATGATATCAATATGGATCTGGCAACGATCTCCACAGATGCCTTTGACAGAACAAAAGCAGGATTACAGAAGATCAATCTTTCAGCAAACATTATCAGAAATGACAGCACTTCTTACAACTTCACGCAGTTGATTGCAGTAAGAATGCTGCAACCTGATGGTCCACAGATCATCCTCAAACAAAACACTGTCAATATTGATTTAAACTCCAGTTTCAACTATGGAGATAACATAGGGTACGTTGCCTGTTCAGATGGCAAATTACCTGCCATTAAAGAATGGGACAATGTGGATACTGCCAATGAAGGAACATATTCCTGTTCTTTAGAACTACTGGATTCCTCTGGAAAAGAAACAGAAATCACCTATACAGTCATTGTACAGAAACCTGTAGAAGTGATTCGTGCAGAGGAAGAAGAAGCCGCAAGAAAAGAAGAAGAGGAAAGACAGGCACAGCTTGCTTTACAGGCTGGTATTCCAAATTATGGTAAAACATTTACACTGGATGCCTCAGCAACAGATATTATCTCTTATGCACGTCAGTTCCTTGGCTGTAACTATGTATGGGGCGGTACTTCTCCTATTACAGGATTTGACTGTTCCGGATTTACACAGTATGTCTATGCAGCATTTGGTATTTCTTTACCTCACAGTTCCGATGGACAATCCGCTTATGGAAGAATTGTCTCTCCTGATGAAGCATTGCCGGGAGATCTTGTCACCTATAACGGGCATGCAGCAATCTATATTGGTGGCGGCATGATTATCAATGCCATGGATTATAACCTTGGCGTCAGAGAATGCAGTATGTACGGTGTCTCCAACGGCAATATGCAGATTCACAGATTATGGTAATTTAAGGCTCCTGGAGAGCCTTTTTTATTTGCTGGAAAATATAAAAAAAGAGGTTTTAACGCCTCTTTCTCCATGTTCTTCTTGAGAACAGAATAATGATTGGATATATTTCCAGTCTTCCTGCCAGCATAGCAAAGGAAAAAATCAGTTTACTGAAATTACTGTAGTATGCAAAGCTTTCCACAGGTCCCACCTGATCCAGACCAGGTCCGATGTTATTAAAGGTTGCCATAACTGCAGAAAAATTGGTTTCCACTGAGAATCCATCTAAAGATACCAGTAAAAAGCAGACAATGACAATGCCGACATACGCCGTCAGATACGCACTAACATTACGCATAACCCCTTCATCCACTTTCTTCCCGTTGACTCTTACAACAGAAACTTCTTCAGGATGCAGGTTTTCATGTACATTTCTTCTCAATCCTTTTCCAAGCAATAATAAACGAATAACTTTGATACCGCCTCCTGTACTGCCTGCACAGGCACCACAGAACATACAGAACAGAATAATTGCTTTACTAAACGGATTCCATAAGTTGAAGTCCGTAGTTGCATAACCCGTCGTGGATAATAATGTTGCGACCGTAAAAGCACAATGACGTATGGTTTCACTCATGGAAGAATACAAAGGTCTTACATTGAGAACAAGTAATGTTGTGGCACCTAACACAATGGCAATAAACAGCCTTAATTCCTCATCTTTTCTGACATCCTTGAAATGTCCCAGTAAGAGAAGGAAATAAATGGAAAAGTTAACAGAGAACAACAACATGAAGATAGTTGTCACCCATTGGATGTATGGAGAATAACTTGCAAAAGAATCTCCTAACAGACCAAATCCACCAGTACCTGCCGTACCAAAGGCAAGACAGCAGCTGCTGAACCAGTCAAGTCCTCCACAAAGTAAGAAGATAATATCCAGAAAGGTCAGTCCAAAATAGATACCATACAGAATCATTGCTGTATTTTTCATATGCGGAACCATCTTACCAACAGATGGACCAGGTGATTCAGCACGAAGAATATGTAATGTAAATCCCTGACTCTTTTTACCTAACGGAACTATGGCCATCAAAAAGACAAGGACACCCATACCTCCTACCCAGTGAGAGAAAGACCTCCACCATAACAGGCCCTTATCCAAAGCTTCCACATTTGTCAAAATAGAAGAGCCTGTGGTTGTAAATCCGGAGACCATTTCAAAGAAACAGTCTGCAAAATTAGGAATTTCTCTGGAAAAGAAGAAAGGTAAACAGCCCAGTAAAGACATCAGTATCCAGCATAAGCCTGTACTTACAAAGCCTTCTCTTTGATAGAACCCATCTTTTGCGTTTTTCGATAACAGAAACAGAAGTCCCGAAACAAGCAGAATCACAGGTAATGTAACACAATACCCATAGACAGCACGAGGTTCGTTATATAAAAGAGAAATACCCAGTGCCGGCAACATCAAGCCTGCTTCTATACACAGAATCCAGGCATTGACTTTAGCTATCATTTTCCAGTTCATGTGTTACCCCTCAAAAATATCGTTGAGATTCAGGATAGGATTTTCTCTTGCGACAACTACTACAACCGTATCTCCCACATGGAACTTCTGCTGTCCATCTGCCACAGAGGAAACCCCTTTGCTTGTAATGGACGCAATCAGAATATTCTTCTTGATGGAAATATCTTTTAAAGACTCTCCGATATGCTTTGTATTCTCATCTACCATAAATTCCAGCACTTCGGCATTACCGTTGGCAATCTGATGCACACTTAATGCCGCAGATCCACTGGACTGCATCATGGCACGTACATAACGTACAATATGGGACGTACATAAGTTCTTAGGACATACAATAGGCCCCATAGGCAGTGCATCCAACATCCTTGTATTACCGCCCCTTCCAAGCTTGGTGATGGTTAAAGGTACTTTGCAAAGTGCTGCATACATGGAGATAATCACATTCAGTTCATCAATACCTGTACAGGACACCACAGCATCATAGTCTGAAAGATCTTCTGCATCAAGTACCGCCTGGCTGGAAGCATCTCCTTTGACAATCGTAGCTTCAGGCAATAATTCCGCCAGTTCATTACATGTATTTTCATCAATCTCAATAATATTGACAGTCATGTGTGACTTCAGCAGTTCCTGAGCCAGATAATAGGCAAGCCTGCTGCCTCCTGCAAGAAGTACATGCTTGATTGGTTTTTTAATAATGCCTACAGAATACAATAAAGAGTGTAAGGATTCAGACTGTGCAGCAACGGAGATCTTATCATTCACACGCAGTACAAAAGATCCATCAGGCATAATTGCCTTTCCATCTCTTTCTACAGCACATACTAAAACTTTAGTATGTACGATTTTCTGAAGGTCCTGAAGTTTGACACCAACAAGTTTGGAATACTCTTCAATCTTGATTTCAATCATTTCCATTCTTGCCTTGGCAAAGAACTCTCTGGATAATGTTCCAGGAAGTTTTAGAAGCTGTGAGATTTCCACTGCAGCCTGTTTCTCCGGATTGATTACCAGAGACAAACCAAACTCTTCACTCATTTTATATGCCTGTGCCACATATTCAGGATTGCGGATACGTGCAATACAGTTGATTTCAGGATTAATATTCTTTGCTGTAATGCAGGCAAGCATATTCACTTCGTCTCTGCTTGTTACAGCAATTAAAAGATCATTATTCTGTATGCCTGCATCCTGCAGTGTTGCCATGGAAGCACCATTACCTGCCACAGAAATAATGTCGTATAACCCCTGAGCATTTTCCAGCACGTCACTCTTTGTATCAATCACTGTAATGTCATGCCCTTCTTTTGACAATTGAGCAGTAATGGTAGTACCTACCTTGCCTGCACCAACAATCGTGATTTTCATATAAACCTCTCCTTAAAGATATATGCTATTGTAACACTTTAAAATATTATTTCCTGAGTTTATCAAAATAAGGGCCCAGCAGCTTCATAAACGCATTCCAGTATGACGGATACGCATCTACTCCCTTGAAAGTATACTCTTCATCATCACTGATCAGAATATCCAGTTCCCATTCATTATTTCCACGCAATTCTCTGCCATCATTTGCAGGATAATACACTCTGTTCCAGTCAAAGACAAATAGTTTATCCACAAGCTCTTCTTTAAAAGACTCCCATTCTTCCATACTCATGACGTCAGCAACTTTGTCTACACCCCCTCCATAGGAATCGTAGATTTCATAAACGCACTGTTCTCCATCCTGTAAGAAGTGTGCTCTTACACTTCCACTGATAACATCTCCATATCTGAAACGAATATCACTGATACAGTCTTTCAGTAATTTCCCTTCATCACTTACAGCAGGTCTGCCAAAATCTTTTGTACAGTCCTTACACTGATAATAGTTCCCTACTGCTATACTATTTTTACTTCCACAATGTGGGCACATTTTTATTTTAGCCATCATTTACTCCTTATCCTTTGTTCATCACTGTCATATATAACATCTGCATATTTTGCAGGATCTTTCTGCGCAAAATACATTTCCTCCAGAGGAATCCATTTCTCCAGGAACATCTTCAGTCCCTGTTCCCCGTTTCTTTTCAGTATCCGCTGTTTCTGTTTTTCAGCGGAAATGGTAAAGAAGACAGTATAGTCATAAAACGGCAACAGATCTCTGTGAAAACTGTAAGTTCCTTCCACAACAAGATATTCATGTACCACAGGCAATTGTACCTCAGTACCTAAAGACAGGGTAGTACAGTCAAATTTCCTGTAGGAAAAAGGTACTTTCTTTTTCCATTCAGTCAGCACCTGTACTACTCTTTCATGATCCACATTTTCTCCCGGTGTTGCATATCTTTCAGCAGTTCTCTGTTCTTTCTGCAAAAAGAAATCATCCATCTGTATAAGATCTGCCTGCAATGCCTCACACAGTTCTTTTGCAAAAGTAGATTTACCGGAGCCACATCTTCCATCTATGGCAATCACATGCCCATGAGTTTCTTTTACCTGTTGAATACTATCCTTTACCAGTTCACTGTACATACAAATAGTTTGTACCATACATTCGACAAAGAGAAAAGACCCTTTCGGGTCTTTCTCATCATTATTTAATTAAGGGGATTAGAATGACAGAGTCTTAGGGGGTCGACTATGTCAGCACTTCTTTGTGCATTCTTATAATACAAAATGATTGTCATATAAATTTCGTATAAATATGTGAATTTGTGTGATTTTCAGGCAACCCCCTGTCTTTTTTTTGAAATCCTCCTATGCTTGTAATAGAAACACGCTTAAAGAAAGGATAATCTGTATGAATAAAAAACTGCCGGCAGGATTAGAAGAGTTTCAGTGGAACGCCATCATTTCCCATTTAAATCCGGAAACCACTACCATTGGTGATTACAGAAAAGTATTAGACGCACTGCATACGTATGACCATTCCAGATTTAACATCATTACCATGACAAAAGAAGATGCCAGAGACTATTATGCCTATCTGGACTCCAAAGTACAAAACAAGGAATTATCTGAATCTACATCCCACAGATATAAAAGTACTTTACGTGCCATTGCCAGGCACATGGAATCAGAACCTGAAGTCTTTCCAGGATATTCCAACCCTTTTTCAAAGCTCATAGAAAAAGATGTACGTCCTAAATCTGCGTTTGATCTTTCTGATTTTGCCACATACAGAGATATCCAGACTTTTTTAAGTGTTCTGCCTTCTGCTTCCCTCAAAAATCAGATGTTGCTGAGACTGATGATTCATGCAGGTTTACGGCCTCATCAGTTAAGATCTCTCACATATGCTAACTTCACCATGGGCAAGCATCATTTATATTTAACCTATAAAGATTCCACTTTTATCCATAAACCACACACCATGAAATTAGATGCATCAGACAGAGAATTTATGAAACTGGAAAAATGTCATAAAAACGGTTCTGCCACCTATACAGTATATTGCAAATACAGATTCAACAAAGACATGACCAGAGAATTATTACAATGGAACCCTCAATTAGGTGTCTCCACCTCTGCAACCCCTGTCTTCACCCGTAACAATGAGAATATCATTGATTCCAGTTATATTGATTCTCTTGTTTCCTCTCTTGTCAGAAAAGCTAATCTGCCCCCAAAGGCCGTTTCACCAAAAAAGCTATGTCTGTATGGAGATATTGCAAGTACTGTCATGTATTACCATTTTCATGATCACGAAAATGTCAAATCCTCCATTTCACATCTCAAGACACAGACTCAGCGGAATCAGGCCATGCAGAATCTCAGAAAAATGGAAAACGAATATGCCTTACTTTCTTCCAGAAATGCCTCACCTGGCATCTGGTACCATGCCTGTCCTGTTACAAAACGAGTGACAGTCAAGGAAATTTACAATACATTAGGACAGCCTTTCCTGTATGCACAGATGGGTATTTAAAAACGATAGATTGCTCTATCGTTTTTTTTATTCAGAACTTAAATGTATCTTTTAAGCCAACCCATTTCTGATCTTTATCAGAAAGATTTAAAGGTGTGCCATCTTCCAGAGTATATCCTTCTGCTGTTGCAGATCCTGGGTATTCTCCTTTTAACTGAGGCCATGTAATACCAATTTCCGGATCATTCCATGCAAGACCACCTTCATCATTGGCATGCCAGAAATCATTCACCTTGTAGCAGAACTCTGCTTCATCGCTTAACACCAGGAAACCATGAGCAAATCCTTCAGGAATCAGGAACTGCTTTTTATTTTCAGCTGTCAGTTCCACACCATACCATTTGCCATAGGTTTTGGAATCACTTCGCAAGTCTACTGCCACATCGAATACAGAGCCTCTGACAGCTCTTACCAGTTTGCACTGAGGATAGTGTTTCTGGAAGTGTAAACCTCTTAATACACCTTTTACGGACATGGACTGGTTGTCCTGAACAAATTTCACATCCAGTCCGGCTTCCTTCATATCATTCTCGTTATACGTTTCCATGAAGTAGCCTCTGTTATCTCCATGAACTGCAGGTGTAATAACACAAAGTCCTTCAATACCACCTACATTCTTCTCAACACTGATCTGTCCCATATCACAAATTCTCCATATCTAATTCATCAATATATCTCTTGACCGCATCCTGCCAGGAAGGTAACGGTGTAAAACCGTTTTCTGCCAGTTTGGATTTATCCAGTCTGGAATTAAAAGGTCTTGCGGCTTTACTCAATCCATATTCTTCTGTTGTTACAGGTATGACTTTTGTAGTATATCCTGCATCCTTATAGATTTCTTTTGTGAAATCATACCAGGAGATATATCCACCTTCATTTGTGGCATGATAATAGCCGTATTTATCTGTTTCAATCATATCCACAAGTAATCTTGCAAGGTCAAATGTATAAGTTGGTGTACCAATCTGATCATTGACTACTCTGACTTCATCATGAGTCTTGCCTACTTTCAGCATTGTCTTGATAAAGTTTTTGCCATTTTTACCAAATACCCATGCAATTCGTACAATAAAGTATTTTGATAAAGTATTGGCCACTGCAAGTTCACCTTCCAGTTTAGTCTGTCCATAGACATTCATTGGTTTATAGTCCTTGCAATCAGGATCCCATGGTTCTGTCCCCTGACCATCAAAGACATAGTCTGTAGAAATATAGACCATCTTTGCATCAATTGCCTTAGCAACATCAGCAATATTCTGGGTTCCACCGGCATTGATAGCTCTGACTTTCTCAACTTTGTCATCATCTTCAGCCATATCTACAGCTGTCCAAGCTGCACAATGCACAATTACATCCGGATGAATGTCTGTGATGATTTTTGTGACAGCCTGCTTATCTGTAATATCCAAAGAGACATATGGAGCCTTGGTTACAGCCGTTCCATCCTGTACACCTGCATATTCAGGTGCAATATCTGTACCAATACCTTCATACCCTCTTTTGGACAGCTCATTCATAACATCATGACCAAGCTGTCCGCATACACCAGTAACGAATACTTTCATCAGTCGATTACTTCCTTCTTACCATACATTTCATTGTAGTAGTTCTGGTAGTCACCGGAAATGATGTCTTCCCACCATTCCTTGTTATTCAGATACCACTGAATTGTCTTCTTAATGCCATCTTTGAACATTGTTTCAGGTAACCAGCCAAGATCTGCATGAATCTTGGCAGGATCAATGGCATATCTCTGGTCATGACCAGCTCTGTCTGTAACATGTTCAATCAAAGATTCAGGTTTGCCTAATTCTTCAAGAATAATCTTAACAATATCAATATTTCTCATTTCATTATGTCCACCGATATTGTAAACTTCGCCAACTTTCCCCTTACGGATAATCAGATCAATAGCTTTACAATGATCTTCAACATATAACCAGTCTCTGACATTTAAGCCTTCTCCGTATACAGGAAGTTTCTTATCAGCCAGTGCATTGGCAATCATCAGAGGAATCAGTTTTTCAGGGAACTGATAAGGTCCGTAGTTATTAGAACATCTGGAAATGGTTACAGGTAAACCAAATGTTCTGTGATAAGCATTTACAAGTAAATCTGCACCTGCTTTGGAAGAAGAATATGGGGAAGATGTATGTAAAGGTGTTGTCTCTGTGAAGAACAGGTCAGGTCTGTCTAATGGAAGATCACCATACACTTCATCAGTAGATACCTGATGATATCTCTTAACACCATATTTTCTGGAAACATCCATCAGTACACTTGTACCGATAATATTTGTATCCAGGAAAATTTCCGGATTTTCAATAGATCTGTCAACATGGCTTTCTGCCGCAAAGTTGACAACGATATCCGGTTTTTCATCCGCAAAGATTTTATCAATAGCTTCTCTGTCGCAGATATCTGTCTTATAGAATTTGAACTGAGGGTTATCCATGACATCTTTTAATGTCTTCAGATTTCCTGCATAAGTTAACTTATCTACGCAGATGATTTTATCTTCCGGATGTTCCTTTAATTCCAGAAATACAAAGTTACTTCCGATAAATCCTGCTCCGCCTGTGACTAAAATATTCATACTGTTTATTTCTCCTTTTCCTGTTTATTAATTGGTCCCTGAATACTGTTATTTGCCAGATTTCTCAGATACTCCCCATAAGGGCTCTTACCATAGACATCTGCTGCAGCAAGAAGCTGTTCTTCATTGATCCATTTGTTATAGAAAGCAATTTCTTCCGGTACAGAGATACGAATTCCCTGAATATGTTCGATACTTCTGACATAGTTAGTAGCTTCTGCCATGGATTCAATAGTTCCTGTATCAATCCAGGAGAAACCTCTTCCCAATACCTGAAGATCAAGATCACCTTCTTCAAGATAAATCTTATTCAGATCGGTAATTTCATATTCGCCTCTTGCACTAGGTTCCAGCTGTGAAGCGTACTGTAATACTCTGTTATCATAGAAATACAGACCAACTACTGCATAGTTGCTCTTAGGGTGAGCTGGTTTTTCTTCAAGAGAAATGACCTTACCGTCTTCATCGAATTCTGCAATACCAAATCTTTCCGGATCATTGACATATTTACCGAAAACAGTAGCTCTGTGATTATCTTCTGCATTTCTTACTGCTTCTCTCAGCATTCTGCCAAAGTGGTTACCATAGAAAATGTTATCTCCAAGAACCAGACATGCCGTGTCATCACCGACAAATTCCTTACCCAGAACAAATGCCTGTGCCAGTCCATTAGGAACTTCCTGCACTTTATATTCAAAGTGCACACCAAATTCACTTCCGTCTCCCAGCAATTGTTCGAAGTTAGGGAGATCATGAGGGGTAGAGATAATCAGAATATCTCTGATACCTGCAAGCATCAATGTACTGATTGGATAAAAAATCATTGGCTTATCATACACAGGTAATAATTGTTTACTTGTTACACGTGTCAGTGGATATAATCTTGTTCCTGATCCACCGGCCAGAATAATACCTTTCATTATAGGCACCTCCATTACAAGTGTATCATAAAAGATGACGTAACGTCATCTTCAAGTATTTCTTTTCAAATTCCACAATTTCACATAATTGAGCAAAGAAAAATACCGGCATCTTTAGTGATAGTAAATCCCTTTTCAACTTTCTCTTCTACAAACTGTTTAAATTCTCTGTATCTGTCCAGCAGGATGTGGTTCTGATTACCATGACAAGATAAGATATAGGCAATAAGCGGTTCCGCTTCATTTACCTCTATTCTGTCTTCGTATTTTCTCATTTCCACTTCTTTAAAGTGTCTCTGTAAAATTTCCTTCCCATTTTCCAGTCCGAACACTTCATACAGACATTCATTGGACAAAACGATATCCTCATGAAATTCCTGCACAAGATCTGTAATCTCCTTCATATGTTCTGAACTGTAGGTACTGCATGAAAAAGTGCCTTTAGGGCTTAGGATCCTCTTACATTCTTCTATTACCGCATCCACATCTTCAAAGTAAAACAGCACATGATTGGCAATCACTATATCAAAGGTATTATCCTCATACGGAATATGATGGCAATCCACTTTTGCATAGCTAAACCGTGTATCTTTTCCTATAGACTCTCTGGCATCTCTCAGCATCCCTTCTGAGATATCTGTAAGGGTAATATGGATATTCTCCGGCAATACATGCAGATTTTCTTTCCATAATGCGCCATTACCACACCCTATTTCCAGTACACGGACAGTATCTTTTAACGGCAATTGTTTTAACATCCATGGAAACCACCCTTCTTTATTCACACTGTATTCAGAATGTAATCGAATACGTGCAGAAACATTTGTGGCATCCTGATATTGTATCTTTAAGGACTGATCCACACTGGTCATATGAATCAGATCCAGCATCTTATTCCAGTGCATAGTTTCATGATTTTCAATAGCTTCTACTGTATCACATAACGCTTTATGTACATCTTTTAATTCTGCGATTCTTTCCTGTACAAGTTTCTTCTGAATCTGCAGAGAATCCAGAAGAAAAGCCTCTTCTGCAGAGCCCACCGTCATTTCACGAATATCATCCAGAGAAAATCCAAGATATTTAAACAGCAATATCTGCTGTAATCTTGCAAGATCTGCATCTGTATAGACTCTGGTGCCGTTTTCCTTTCGATAAGACGGTTTCAATATATTCTTATTGTCATACCAGCGTATGGTACGTAAAGTCACATGTGCCTTCTTGGCAAATTGTCCGCTTGTATAATATTTCATACCTCTATTTAAGCACAAAAAAACCACATCTTTCAATGTGGTTTTTCAGGCGCCTTAAACAGGGCTCGAACCTGTGACACCCTGGTTAACAGCCAGGTGCTCTGCCGACTGAGCTATTAAGGCATCCGCATGAATTATTATACGCATCCTCAACTCAATTGCAAGCACTTTTTTATTTTGTTTTATCCAAAAGTTGGTTTAAAGTCAGACCGCAATAATACAGTTCCATCTGGAACCAGTTTTTAACGTCTTTAATTGTCTCTACAGTAGTATCTTTACACTCACTGCCTGTCACATCATTTGTAAAATCTACAGTACAGGTGCCCATAGATCCCTGATCACTCAACCAGTTATATACATAGTGAATCGTTCTGTTAGAATACTGGAACACATGTTTATCAAAATCTATAAGATACTGTTCATTATCACTGTTAAAGTTGGATATATAGGTTCCATCTTCCTGCTTTGTATAATTCAGTCTGTTGACCAGTCTCTTCTTAAATGTGGCTTCTACACTGTCTTCTGGAGAATCATCGTCATCTGTTAATGTCGCTATGGCATCTGTATCAATCTTGTCTGTAGATACATAGCTCTTTTCATTTTCTTTTGTCTCATCTGAAATGATGACTTCTGTTGTGCCCAGGCTGGAATATTCCACACTGGAATCATACGTCACATCTACTGTCTGTCCGGATAAAGTAATCGTACAGGTAAACACTGCCGTTTCTGACAGGAAATACCCGTTTTCATCAAAAGTGTCTTCCACCTTTCCGGATTTCACTTCAAAATCATCGTACTGATCCAAGCCATATTGATCATATCTGTTTAAAAGAATCTCTTTAGCAGCTTCTTTAGTCAGATTTACTGTACAGGCAGTCTCCTTCACACTTAAAGATTCTATCTGTTCTTCTGTGTACTTTATTGGCGTCAATGGAACAAGAAGGATCTGCTTCAGATGGCTTTCGTCCATATCTTCATAATAGGTTACCCCATTAAAAGTACTGTATAGTCTTCCCTCATAGTAATCTCCTGAAAACTGAGATTTCATACCATTTGCATCAATGTGCTGTGTATAGGCACTTGCATCCCGGCCAACCTGTAATACACCATCCATGGTATATGCACTCATAGAAGAATCACTGTAAGACATGGTGTAAGTATTACTGACAGCTACTGTATAATTCTCAGAAAAAGAGGCGGTATCCACCAGTTTTGCATAGTCTGCATACTCATCAGCAGTTGAGCTTACCGGTTCTGCGGTTTTACATCCTGCGCAAAGGCACAGGGATAATAATGCTAATATTTGTTTTTTCATACTCAAAAAGTATAGCAAATAAATATCGTTTCGTTTGTGAATCTTAAAAAAAGAAGCATTTCTGCTTCTTATACGTTAAATCTGAAGAATACAACATCTCCGTCCTGCATGATATATTCTTTGCCTTCAATACGAAGTTTGCCGTGTTCTTTTAAAGATAGTTCCGTTCCGTATTCCATCAGATCTTCATAACTGTAAACTTCTGCCTTAATGAAGCCTTTTTCAAAATCTGTATGGATAATACCTGCACACTGAGGTGCTTTCATTCCTTCATGAAATGTCCATGCTCTGCATTCAGGCTCCCCTACTGTAAAGAATGTACGCAGGCCTAAAAGATGATACGCTGCCTGAATAATCTGATCCAGACCACTTGTTTCAATGCCTAGATCTTCCAGGAAAGCCACTTTTTCTTCTTTGCTTAACCCTGACAATTCTTCTTCAATCTTTGCACAGACAGCAATGCATTCACTGCCTTCTTTCGCAGCATATTCTTTTACTTTTGCAAAATAAGCATTTTCTGATGGATCAGCAATGTCTTCGTCAGACATGTTTGCTACATAAATAACAGGTTTACTTGTTAATAAACCGTAGTTCTTTAACATAGCTTCATCCTCTTCTGTAAGATCAAGCAAGCGGATGGAGGTACCTGCTTCCAGTGCAGTCTTGAACTTTGTTAAAGAGTTCATTTCTTTCACAGCATCCTTATCTTTTGTCTGTGCTTTTTTAGCCACTTTACCAATTCTGTTTTCTACTGTATCCAGATCTGCAAGACATAGCTCCATGTTAATTTCTTCAATATCTCTGATTGGATCCACACTGCCTTCTACGTGTTCAATGTTCGCATCATCGAAACAACGTACCACATGTACAATAGCATCTGTCTGACGAATATTAGCCAGGAACTGGTTACCTAAGCCTTCACCTTTGGAGGCACCTTTTACAAGACCTGCAATGTCTGTAAATTCGAAAGTAGTATAGATGGTCTTCTTTGGATTAAACATCTTTACAAAATCATCCATTCTGTGATCAGGCACTTCTACTACACCTACGTTTGGTGCAATAGTTGCGAACGGATAGTTTTCTGCCAGTACCTGGCTGTTTGTGATGGCATTAAATAATGTGGATTTTCCTACGTTAGGCAATCCAACTATACCTGCTGTTAATGACATATATCTTATTCTCCCTCTGTATGTTCTACGACTTTTTTCAGTTTCTTTTCAAATATATACCGGTCAAACATGATGATAGCACCACATCCCTGACACTGAATCTTGATGTCTGCACCAACACGAATAATTTTCCACAGTTTACTTTTATGACATGGATGCTCTTTCTTCATCTCCACAATATCATTCAGCCCGTATTCCATTACCTGCATATATGTTCTCTTTCCTCATAAGATTGTAAAGTATTTAGAAGCAAAGCACAAATGGTCATTGGGCCAACGCCCTTTGGAACCGGAGTAATATAGCTGACTTTATCCAGAACATCCTGCGTATCCACATCACCGCATAAATGTCCGTCAACTCTGTTAATACCCACATCTATGACTACTGCACCTTCTTTAACATAATCCGAGCGGATTACCTGGGGTCTTCCCATTGCCACAACAAGTATGTCGGCATTTCTTGTAACAGAGGCAAGATCCTTTGTTTTAGAGTGACAGATAGTAACAGTTGCATTGGCATCCTGTAATAATCTTGCGACAGGATTACCCACAAGTCTGCTTCTTCCAACTACTACTGCCTGTTTGCCTGTCAGATCCACATGCAAAGCTTCTAATATTTTCATAATACCGAGTGGTGTACAAGGCACAAATCTTGGTTCTCCTGAAAACAGATGTCCTATATTAATAGGATGTAATCCATCTACGTCTTTAGAAGGAGCAATTTTCAGAATAGCCTGATTTTCATCCAGATGAGAAGGTAACGGCATCTGTAAAAGAATGCCATCACAGTTATCGTTTTCATTACACTTCTGTATTTCTTCTTCCAGCTGAGATTGTGTAGTCTGCTCCTTGAGATGATGAACTACATTTTCTATACCTGCCTGCAGGCATTTATTGTTTTTCCCCTTAATATAAGAAAGAGAGGCAGGATTATTTCCTACAATGATTGTATCCAGACGAGGTGTTCTTCTTCCCTGTAATCGATACGTATCTACTTTGGTCTTCATTTCAGCCAATAAAGTGCTGGATAATTCGCTTCCATAGAACAATTCTCCCATATTTCTTCTCCTTCTTATGTGTAATATCCGATATTATACCTTATTCATCACTTCAAATCATCGGAATCCAGAAGAATCGTTACAGGTCCGTCATTTAATAATGTAACTTTCATATCTGCTCCGAAAATACCTTCTTCCACTGTAAACCCAAGTTGTCTCATGTACTCGTTGAAGTACATATATAATTTGTTTGCATGATCAGGTTTACCCGCTTTGGAAAAAGATGGTCTGTTTCCTTTATGACAGTCTGCATAGAGGGTAAACTGGGAAATGGAAAGAATAGCTCCATCTACCTGTCGCAGATCCAGATTCATTTTATCTTCATCATCTGTAAATATACGTAATTTTGATATTTTATCTGCAACTTTTTTGACAATTTCCTCTGTATCATTATCTTCGATTCCGACCAGAATCATAAATCCCTTTTGTATAGCACCATGAGTTTTCCCGTCAATGACTACTTCCGCATGGCTTACTCTCTGTATTACTGTACGCATATATCTTCCTTCTTTCGCACCTTATTGTACCAAATATCCAACCAATACTGCACATTTGATTATTAACACGACAATTCCTGCATTTTGTCGCGTTTTCCTTGTGGTAATGTGGGACACGTATGTGAATTCACCCCATAAACTTGTAATTTCTTAAGAATTATTGTTTGATAGGGTCATGTTGATGAGAAAAATGAACAAAAAACCACTAAAGGGAATCGCAGTTTCACTGGCAAGCTTCATGCTTTTAACAGGCAGTGCACTTCAGGTTTCCGCAGAAGAAACTACATCAAGCGACCCTATTCTTGATGCAAGCAATGGAAGTATTGCCATCTACGAACTCGACATGAACGACCAAACTCCAATGGATACACTCAAGCAGGAGGTCATTACCAAATATGTAGACAGTGATCCAACATTGAGTTTAGATGACATTGACATGGAGAAATCCATTGTCGTAACTAACGCATTTGACCGTACAAAGGCTGGATTACAGTCTGTAAACGTAAGCTTAGACATTGTAAAAAAAGGCGAAAACGTAACACAGCAAAACACGGTTGGATATGATTTTACAGAAAAAGCTGCTATTAAATTAGTTGAACCGGATGGTCCGCAGATTATTCTGAAAGCTACTGAAGTAACTATTGATCTTGGAAGTACATTTAACTATTCTGATAACCTCGGTATTGTACAGACATCCGATGGCAAGCTTCCTGCTATGAAGGAAACTGACAATGTAGATGTCAATACTGAAGGTACATATACTTGTGATGTGACTGCTATTGATGCCAAAGGTGAAAAGACAGAGGTTACATTTACAGTAAACGTAAAGAAACCTGCAGAAG
Source organism: uncultured Bulleidia sp. (assembly GCA_934757945.1). Taxonomy (GTDB): domain Bacteria; phylum Bacillota_I; class Bacilli_A; order Erysipelotrichales; family Erysipelotrichaceae; genus Bulleidia. The sequence continues at coordinate 41,917 of CAKVLT010000001.1, forward strand.
TAATCCGTGCTGAAGAAGAAGCAGCCGCTGCTGCGGAAGCTGCTGCAGAAGAAGCCGCAAGACAGGAACAGTTAGCACAGGAACAGGCCGCTGCCCTTGCAGCGTCTTATGCAAACTTAGGCGCAGGATTAGCTGCTAACGCTGATGCAAGTTCCATTGTCTCCTATGCCTTATCCTTTGTAGGTGTTCCATATGTATGGGGTGGTACTACTCCTGCCGGATTTGACTGTTCTGGATTTACACAGTTTGTCTATGCACAGTTCGGTATCTCCATGGCACACAGTTCCTATGCTCAGGAAAATATGGGCACACTGGTTTCTATTGATAACGCACAGCCTGGTGACCTTGTCACATGGAACGGACATGCAGCAATCTATATCGGTGGTGGTAATGTTGTGAATGCCATGAGTTATGGTACAGGTGTTGCAGTATGTTCTATCTATGCCATCGGTAATGGCAATATGCAGATTCACCGTTTATAAGAAACTTTTTAAGACTGCCAGACAGCAGTCTTTTTTTATCCAGTTTTGTTTTCCAGCCCTTTCAAAATCCTGTATAATAAAGGCCTATGAAAAACTTAATGATTAACAGTGCTCTTTTAGACATATTTGATTTTCCATCCAGAAATATCGTTCTTTCTGAAGAAACGATGAATCTGGATGATCAAATGGTGGAAAAGTATGTAAGAGCTCAGATTGTAAAATGCTTTCAGGATATTCGTTGTCAGGATGGCTTCTTTCACGAAGGAAGTCCTTTTCTGAATACACTGAAAAGCTATACACGATTGCCTTCTTTCTCTTCAGAACTGGCTGAAACTTTCATTACACCGTATAAGGATCAGATAGACACAAGTTTTGACGTTCTCTATGTGGACTTTCAATGTGATGATGTGCCATATATCGGCATGTTCTTTCTCGAAAGCCAAAGAGCCATTACCCACCACACACAGATCAGTGATCAGCTGTATAACACTGTTGTCCCAAGTACATGTGTTTTACCTTCTACAAGTAAGAAGCTGAACACTTTTGCCATTATTAACAGAATCAACTGCAATATTAAATATTGTGATGTAAAACAATGGCCGGAATCTGTGCCGAATTTCCTGCAAAAACAGATATTAGATTGCACCAGTGAGAAATCAAAAAAGGAAATTCTGCAGGATGTGCAGACAATTGTAGAAGAAGTGGCCGAACAAAGTGAAGAAAACAACACCGTTGTCCTTTCAAAATTCAAAAACTACGTCAAAGAAAACAGTGAAATCTCTGATACCTTATCTTTTGATTCCATTGCAGAACATGTATTCCCGGAATCCAAGGCTTTACAGGAGTCTTTTCATGCTAAGACAATAGAAAAAGAGCTTCCTAAAGAAGTAGAATTACCTCCTCAGTCTGTCCAGAGAACCATGAAAAACCAGCGAATCAAAACAGATACGGGTATTGAACTGTCTTTCCCTACTACTTACTTTCAAAGCCCGGAATACATTGAATTTATCAACAAACCCGATGGAACTATCTCCATTGAAATCAAAAACATAGGAAAAATCATTCCTAAAGGATAATCACCAGTGGTGATTATTTTTTTATTACTTTACGCAAAATGACATTTTATGTTACTTATTTCGTTGTATACTGAAACTAGAAAACTTTAAAAGGAGTTATATAACATGCATGAATGGTGGAAAGAGGAAGTGGTCTATCAGATCTATCCTCGCAGTTTTAGTGACAGTAATCACGACGGTATAGGGGATATCCCCGGTATTATTTCCAGGCTGGATTATTTACAGCAATTAGGTATCACAAGCATATGGGTATGTCCTGTCTATGCTTCTCCACAGGCAGATAACGGCTACGATATCTCTGATTATTATTCTATTGAACCTGCTTATGGAACTTTAAAAGATGTGGAAACATTAATTGAAGAAGGTAAAAAAAGAGGCATCAAGCTGATTATGGACCTGGTCATCAATCATACTTCTGATAAACATGAATGGTTTCAGCAGGCTTTAAAAGATCCTCATAGCAAGTACAGAAAATATTACATCTTCAAAGAAGGAAATAACGGATGTCCTCCGAATAACTGGAGATCTGTATTTGGAGGCTCTGTATGGGAAAAAGTACCTGATGAAGAAAACATGTACTACTTCCATGCTTTTGCAAAAAAACAGCCTGATTTAAACTGGGAAAACGAAGAAATGCGTGAAGATATCTACAAAATGATTAACTGGTGGCTTGATAAAGGGATTGCCGGATTCAGAGTAGATGCCATAAATTTCATTAAGAAAGACCAGACATGGAAAGATGGAGAACCTGATGGTGCAGATGGGCTGAGCAGCTGTATGCACTTCTGCAGAAATGCCCGTGGTATTGACGTGTTCTTCAAAGAATTAAGAGAACGAACGTTTGATACACACAGATGTATGACTGTAGCAGAAGCAGTGGATGTCCCATATACACAATTAGATATGTTCATCGGTGACAAAGGCTGTTTTAATATGCTGTTTGATTTCAATTACTGCAATATTGATATCTCGCCGACAGAAGAATGGTTCCCTGAACAGAACTGGACAATCAGAGAGTATAAAGAAAAGATGTTTGAAGGAATGTCAGAAATTAATAAGACAGGATGGTGTGGCACGTTCCTTGAAAACCATGATATGCCTAGAGTTACTTCCCGACTGATAAAAAACAAAGAAGAAAGAACTCCTGTAGCTGCCAAATGTCTTGGTATGCTGTATATGTTCATGAAAGGTACACCTTTTATCTATGAAGGGCAGGAATTAGGTTGTTTAAATAACGAAAGAACCTCGCTTGAACAGTTTGACGATATTTCCAGTAAAAACCAGTATACGCGTGCTTTACAGGAAGGATACACAGCCCAACAGGCCATGTCCTTTTTGAACAGAAGAAGCAGAGATAATACACGTTCTCCTATGGCCTGGGATGGAAGCACTTATGCAGGTTTCTCTGATGTAAAGCCTTGGCTGGAATGCAATGAGCACAGTTCTGCAATCAATGTGGCAAATGAGATAAATGACCCTGCATCAGTTTTAAGCTTTTATAAGAAGCTGATTCAAATCAGACAGGAACATATAGACCTGTTTGTGGAAGGGGATTTTATCGCTTTAGATACCGAAGACAATGTCATTGCTTATCAAAGAAAACTAAAGGATACATCTTTCACCATTGTATGCAATATGCAGGGCAGTGAAACAGCATTCTCTTTTGATCCCAACGCCTGTGTTTTAAGTAATGCAGAAATCAAAAAAAATACACTGTCTGGATGGCAGTGCATTCTCCTGAAAGGATAACAGGAAGTTCTGATATCAGAACTTCTTTTTTTATTAAAAAGGACTTGTCGTACCCTTAATCAACAAGTCCTTTTCTTAAAAGAGATAAATTAATGTAATGAATCAGTAATTATTTAACTAATTTTTTGAATTCGTCAGCAACGAACTGAACTTTCATACCAACGACTACCTGAACATCAGTTTTGCTTGGACGGATAATGCCGCTAACACCTGCAGACTTGATTTTCTTTTCATCGATGATAGAAGAATCTTTAACTACAAGACGTAATCTTGTGATGCAGTTATCAACGCTTACTACGTTTTCTTTTCCACCAACACCTTCTAAGATAATCTTAGCAACTTCTGTGAAGTCATCGTTAGCAAGAACTGCAGCCTTTTCTTCGTCAGAAGCATCGTCGTCTTCACGACCTGGTGTCTTAAGATCCCACTTAAGAATAGCGAACTTGAATACTGCGTAGAATACTACGAATGCTGCAATGCCTAATGGAATGATCAACCATGTCTTTGCTGCAGCTGGTAAGGAAGCAGAGAATAATAAGTCAGTAGCACCTGCGGAGAAGCAGAAACCAGCTCTGAATCCAAGAGCAACTGTGATAGTTGTGAAAATACCATACAGAACGGAGTAGATTAAGTATAAGCCTGGTGCTAAGAACATGAATGCGAATTCGAATGGTTCTGTAACACCACATACGAATGCGGAGATAGCAGCGGAAGCTAAGATACCAATAGCAATCTTCTTCTTGTTTTCTTTAGCTGTCTGAATCATAGCTAATGCAGCACCTGGAATACCGAACATCATACATGGGAAGAATCCGGACATGTACATACCTAAGCTCCATGTTACATCTGCACTTGTTTCACCAGCCCAGAAGTGAGAGAGGTCACCAAGACCAATTGTATCGAACCAGAATACGTTGTTTAAAGCGTGGTGTAATCCGAATGGGATGAGTAATCTGTTGAAGAATGCATAGATACCAGCACCAACAGCGCCCATGCTTGCAATACCCTGACCTAAAGCAACTAATGCACCGAAAATTACAGGCCATACGAATAATAATACAACACTGACTAAGATGGAAGTAACACCGGATACAATAGCAACACAACGTTTACCGGAGAAGAAGGACAGCCAGTCTGGAAGTCTTGTTCCCTTGAACTTGTTGTAGCATGTAGAACCGATGATACCAGCAATGATTGCGATGAATGGGTTAGCAATCTTGTTGAATGCGATAGTAGCTGTTTCGTTCAATGTCATGAATGTTGTAACAGTACCTGTAGATAAAAGTGTTGTGATCATTAACCAGGAAACAAGAGCTGCTAAAGCACCTGTACCATCGTGGTCATCAGTCATACCAACACCGATACCGATGGCAAATAAGATTGCCATGTTATCAATGACAGCACCTCCGGCCTTAACTAAGAAGAAGCCGATCTGCTGTAAAAGACCAACTACGTCACCACCCTGAATTGCGGATGGACATAGAAGGTAACCTAGTCCCATGAGAATTCCACAGATTGGAAGACATGCGACTGGAAGCATTAGGGATTTCCCTAACTTTTGGACAAATTTCATCATGTGATTTTCCTCCTTTGTCTCTTTTTTTTCTCTATTTCAACTGTAATCCCCAGCTAAATTAGACTTACTTTTCGATTTCCATAATCGTATCTTTTGGCTGTACAGATTTACCGGTAACACCCTCGATTGATTTGAAATCCGGTGTATTTGTAACAACTACAGGAATGACTGTGTCATAACCTGCATTCTTAATAGCATCTAAATCTGCTTCTAATAACAGATCACCCATTTTTACAGTATCACCCATCTGAACATGGCCCTTAAACCCTTCACCTTTCAGATTTACTGTATCAATACCTACATGAACCAGAAGTTCTACACCTTCTTCACTCTGCAGGCCAACTGCATGTAATGTAGGGAAAATCATAGAAACTGTACCATTGACAGGGGAGTAAATCTTCCCATCTGTCGGTTTTACAGCTATACCTTTTCCTATCATTTCCTGAGCGAATGTAGGATCATTGACTGTGTTCAGTGCAATGACTTCACCCTGACATGGGGAACCAATTTGAATTTTTTTCTTTTTAAATAAGTTAAACATGTTTTCCTCCTCATTCTTCTGTTGTAGAAGCTATATGTCGTATATGGATTGCCAGATACATCAATTCTTCCTGAGATAATATACATCCAGTAGATTCAGAAATGTAACCGGCAATTTTCTCACTACAGCTAAATTCTGCAGGATATTTCAGTTTCACAAATTCAGATAATTCTTTATCTCCCTGTTCCAGGAACTCATTTCTGTACACTCTCTGCAAAAGAAATTTCACATGAGTTATCAGTCTTTCGTAATACAGGCTGTTATCATCAAGAGTAAGATGCATTTCCTCTCTGACAATATCCAGTATTTTTTTTACCTGCTCAGGGAACTTTGCCACATCCGCAATATTTGTACCATATTCCGAGTTCACAAAGTGTAATGCGATAAATCCAGCCTCATCTTCTTCTAAAGTAATTCCTAATCTTTCCTTCAGAAGATCCAGAGCATAGCAGCCTACAGCAAACTCTGTCGGATAAAACCTTTTAATCTCCCATAGCAGTGCATTGGTAAAGCGAATATCGTTCTCATATCTCTGGATGGCAAAACTTATGTGATCTGTCAATGTCAGATAAATACTTGAATTCAGATGTACAGGAATTGTATCTTTTGCATAGGAAATAATGTCCTCTGCTATTTTTGCATGTTCCAGAGGAATACGTTCCAGTAATTCCTTATACTTCTCACCTGCATCACTTTTTTCAATGCGGAAAACCTTCTCGATTCTATCTTCGTTAATGTCAAAACCTGCCTTCACTCCAAACCCGATGCCTTTGCCCATGACAATCAGTTCATCCCCATTTGAGTCCGTTGAAGATACTATGTTGTTGTTAATGACTTTTTCTACAATCATATCAGTTCCCCTTCTAACAACATAAAAACCAAACATGTTCAGAAAAAAGTTTCTTAAATCATGTTTGGTTTAGCCTTTTCAGTAACTATCCAGTTTTCTTTAAGCAAACTTAATATACCATGTTTTTTTATTATCATACTAGAAAAAATCTTTGATGTATCTATAAAATACTTCTTTTCCAAACTTTCAAAATGAAAACGGTATCATTTGTAAAAAAGTGATTTATGTCATCATTTTTCTATTTATTTACGTGTTTTCTTGAATATTTTTTGATTTTCTTTTATTTTTCTCATTTTTAATCAAAAAAGCATTTCCTTTTTTGGAAATGCTTCAGTTTACAGCTTTTTCTCCTGTTCACAATAAATACAGCGATAAACATTATCATGTATCTTTTTGAAAGTGTGTGGAAGTTCCTGTTCACTACTGCAAATACATCTTGGATTATCGCATTTTAATATATCTGTAATAGTTTCTTCCTGTATTGTCTGGCGCTTCTTATCTGCGGAATGTAACAGATAATACATCAGTGCCATTCTCATATACTTGCCAAACTTTACCTGTTTGAAGTAACAAGCCCTTGGGTCTTCATCCACTTTAACGGAGATTTCATTAACTCTTGGCAACGGATGTAATACAATTGCGTCCTTTTTAGCCAGTTTCATTTTTTCGGCATCTAATACATACAGATCTTTTACCTGTTCATAGACTTCCAGAGAATCAAAACGTTCTTTCTGGATTCTGGTCATATACAGCACATCCAGCTGAGGAATTGCTTCCTCCAAAGAGGCTACTTCCGTATAAGGAATACATTTCTTTTGCAGAACATCTTCTTTTACCCATTGTGGTAATGCCAGTACTTCAGGAGATATGAGAATTACCTTGAGACCGGCATATCTTGCCAGTGCGTTTAATAAAGAGTGCACTGTTCTGCCGTATTTTAAATCTCCGCAGAATCCTACTGTCAGATTCTCCAAAGTTCCCTTTTCATGGTAGATAGTTAACAGATCCAGCAATGTCTGCGTAGGATGATTATGTCCTCCATCCCCTGCATTAATTACCGGGATATCGCAACTGTTTGCAGCTACCAGAGGAGCACCTTCTTTTAAAGTTCTCATGGCTATAATATCAGCAAGCTGTGATACTACGATACTTGTATCATGTACACTTTCTCCCTTGGAAACTGAAGCATTCTGTGCCCCGGAGAATCCAATAACACTTCCACCCATGCTTAACATCGCACTTTCAAAAGAGAGTCTTGTTCTTGTACTTGGTTCATAGAATAAAGTTGCAAGTATTTTGCCTTTGCAGGCTTCACTGTATTTCTCAGGATGATCAATCATATCCAATGCGATATGCATCAGTTCATCAATCTGTTCAACAGTAAGATCTAATATATCTGTGACGTCTTTCATTTGTTCATCCAGCTTTCATCAGATGGATTGTTTCTGAAGGCAATGACTCTGTCAATATCTGTATTTGCAATATATCCTTCTTCTGCAGCTGCTTTTGCAATTGTATCAAAATCTGTCAAAGAAACATTCTTGACATTATTTGCCTGTAATCTGTCTGTAGCTTTCTGCATGCCGTATGTGACGATAGATACAATGCCAAGAACTTCTGCACCCGCTTCTCTTAATACGTTAACTACGTCAACACAGCTTCCTGCAGTAGAGATAAGATCTTCTACTACTACGACCTTCTGGCCTTTTTCAAGTTTGCCTTCAATCTGGTTTTTACGTCCATGGTCTTTAGAACCAGTGCGTACATATCCCATTGGCATGCCTAAAATCTGAGCAGTAATAGCTGCATGAGCAATACCTGCAGTGGATGTTCCCATTAAGACTTCTGCTTCAGGATATTCTTCTTTTACAAGTTCAGCAAGACCATTTTCAACATCTGTTCTTACAGCTACATCTGTCAAGGTCAGTCTGTTATCACAATAGATAGGGGATTTAATTCCGCTTGCCCATGTGAATGGTTCATTTGGTCTGAAGAACACAGCCTTGATTTTTAATAAATCTTTTGCAATTAATTCACTTCTTGTCATTTTCCTTATTCTCCTTTAACAAATTCTCTGACACATCTCTCATATGCAGCTACAGGATCTTTTGCAGCTGTAATAGATCTTCCTACTACAATATAATCACTGCCGATTTCTCTTGCATCTTTTGGTGTCATAACTCTCTTCTGATCGCCCTTTGCATCATCCGCAAAACGAATACCAGGTGTAACTGTCAGGAAAGATTCTCCACAGGTCTCATGAACCTTCTGTGATTCAAGTGGAGAGCATACCACTCCATCAAGACCAGCTTCCTGAGCGCACTTTGCATAATGCATAACTACCTGATCAATAGGTTCTTTAATCAGAAGATCTTTTTCCATGCTTTCCTGATCTGTACTTGTTAACTGCGTAACTGCGATCAGTAATGGACGTGTACCATCTTCTCTTGTCAAGCCTTCCAGAGCAGCTGTCATCATCGCTTTTGTACCTGCAGCATGTAAGTTTACCAGGTCAACATCCAGGGAAGATAATACATGCATGGACTTCTTAACTGTATTTGGAATATCATGAAGTTTCAGATCGAGGAATATCTTATGTCCTCTCTTTTTAATTTCTTTTACAATTTCAGGGCCTTCTGCATAGAATAATTCCATTCCGATTTTCACAAATGGTTTTGTGTCTTGAAACTTGTCAAGGAAAGCAAATGTGTCTTCCTTGGAATTAAAATCACAAGCAATAATTACATCTTTTGGCATATTTATTTCACTCCTTTTATACACTCTTTAAGATTTTCAATGTTATATTCATCCATTACTTTCGGAAGATCTTCAATAATCTTTTTGCAGATCCATGGATCCACAAGATTCTGTGCTCCGATTTCTACTGCACTGGCACCAGCAAGCATCATTTCAATGACATCTTCAGCCTTACTGATACCACCGATTCCTATCACAGGAATATCCACTGCATGAGCCACCTGATACACCATTCTTAAGGCAACCGGGAAAATAGCCGGGCCTGAGAACCCACCCATGGTGTTGGCGATTACAGGTTTTCTTGTTTTTAAATCAATACGCATTCCAAGCATGGTATTAATCAGGGAGATACCGTCTGCGCCTGCTTTTTCACATGCTTTTGCAATAGCAACAATATCTGTTACATTCGGGCTCAGTTTCATAATAACTGGTTTAGTTGTGACTGCTTTAACAGCTTTTGTCACTTCATAAGCTGCTGTTGGATCTGTACCAAAAGCCATTCCTCCACCATGCACATTTGGACAGGAAATATTCACCTCAATCCATCCAATATCTTCTTCCTTATCTAATAAGGCACAGGTATACGCATAATCTTCTATGGAAAAACCAGAGACATTTGCCATCACCTTTTTATGAAACACTTTTCGCATTTTAGGTAATTCTTCTGCAATCACCTTTTCTACTCCTGGATTTTGAAGACCAACTGCGTTAATCAGGCCTCTTTCACATTCTGCAATTCTAGGTGTAGGATTACCGAATCTTGGATCTTTTGTTGTTCCTTTGAAAGAGAATGTGCCTAAAATGTTGATATCGTAAAGATCGGCATACTCATAGCCATATCCAAATGTTCCGGAAGCCGGAATAATCGGATTATCCAGAGGAATTCCACAGAGTTCTGTTTCTAGTCTTCCCATACAATTTCCTCCTTTGCAAAAACTGGTCCGTCTTTGCATACTCTCTTATAACCGGTTTTAGTTTTCTTTGAGCATCCCATGCAGGCACCAAAACCACATCCCATTCTTTCTTCAAAGGAATATTCCGCATCACTGGTGATGACTCTGTCCAAAGCTTGAAGCATAACCATCGGTCCACAGGCATATACGTAGGTATATGATGGAATCTGCTTTAACGCATCTGTTACAAAACCTTTAATTCCATACGATCCATCTGCTGTAGTTACATAGACAGTACATCCAAGCTCTATAAATTCCTGTTCAAAGAAAATTTCGTCTTTTGTATTAAAACCGAGAATCACCTGAATTCTTTTCCCTTGTGCAAGTAATTCCTTTGCAAGATAGTAGAGTGGTGGGACACCTACACCACCTCCTGCCAATAATGGAGAATCTCCGCTTTTTGAAAGATCATATCCATTTCCCAGATTTACCAGTGAAGGGAAAGAAGTACCTTCTTGCATTGTGGACATTACTTTTGTACCCTTACCCACCACTTTATAAATCAATGTTAATTCGTCATCATGTACATCACATACACTGATAGGTCTTCTCAGATATAACTCAGGAAGACGCAGATCTACAAACTGCCCCGGTTTTAAAGATTCAGTTAAACCTGTCAGTTTCATTTTAAATACTGTACTTGTAAGCTGTGTCTGCTCGCGAAGTATCAATGTATTTTCTTTCATTTTGATTCCTCCCATACTATATTACCGTCATGAATTGTAGCAACGCATTTACTGAAAACATTCATTCCATCAAATGGTGTGGATCTGGCTTTAGACAAGAATGTATCAGAATGAATAATGTACTCCTCTTCTAAATCATAAATTGTAAAATCCTTAGGATTCACAGGTATAGAAAATATCTTTCTTGGTGCATAAACTAAAGAATCGATGACTCTTTCTAAAGAAACTTCCCCTGTCTTTATAAGATGTGTATACACTGATGGAAAAGCTGTTTCAAGTCCAATAATTCCATTTGCAGAATTTTTTAAACCCCTGCTTTTTTCTTCGACAGAATGCGGAGCGTGGTCTGTCGCCAGACAGTCAATTGTGCCATCTCTATATCCTTCAATTAAAGCAAGCTTATCTTCCTTACTGCGAATAGGAGGATACATTTTCCATCTGGCATCTTCCTGCAAGTCTGCATCAGTAAATATCAGATAATGCGGAGCTGTTTCACATGTAATTGCAATACCGTCTTTCTTTGCCTGACGGATCAGTTCCACAGATTCTTTTGTAGAAATATGACAGACATGATATGCACATCCTGTTTCCTTAGCAAGAAGAATATCGCGTTCTACCTCTTTCCATTCGGATTCAGAGCAGATACCTTTATGCCCGTGGTTTCTGGCATACTCACCATCGTGTATATAGCCTCCATGAACCAGAGATTCTACTTCACAATGTGCACTAAGAACCTTATTGTATTGTTTACACAGCATCATAGCTTCTTTCATGAGCTGTTCGTTCTGCACACCTTTTCCATCATCGGAAAACCCGCAGACTTTTGAATGCATTTCCGCTATGTCAGACAGTTCTTTTCCTTTTTCTTCTTTGGTTAAAGATCCAAAAGGGTAAACAGAAATCCGTGCGTACTTATCAATCAGATTCTGTTCAATTTGAAGATGTTCCAGTGAATCCGGAACCGGGTTCAGATTTGGCATAGTGCAGACAGTTGTATATCCACCATGCGCTGCTGCCATAGATTCACTTTCAATTGTTCCTTTGTAAGAAAAACCCGGCTCTCTGAAATGTACATGGACATCACAGAAACCGGGAAAAATAGTAAAACGATTAGAATTATAAAGAGATAAATGTTCATCCAATAACAAAGAGGACTCTACATTCTTTATGAAAATTGAATCAGCTGAGTAGATTTTTGCGTCAAGTCTCTTCATCATAATTTCCTCCAAAAAAAAGCCAGATGTTCAGAATACTTTTTCAATATTTTGTATTCTTTCTTATCCGCTTATTTTTCACCAACAATATGAAACAACATTAAAAGGAATTTGTCAACCTAAATAATACTCTTCCATAGTTAAATTAGATTCGTGTATTTTTTTAGCTTCTTCCACACCGACATATCTGTAATTCCATGCGGATGGCTGGATACCTGTAATAGACTGTTTTCCCTCAGGATACCTTTCTATAAAGCCATATAGATAGGCATTGTTTCTGAGCCATTCTGCAATAGGGAGATCGTTAAAGCAATCCTGTAATAAACATGTACCATCTGACAACCCAATATCTACCATCAGACCAAGCTGGTGTTCACTCTGACCAGGTTTGTCGTCAATACTGTCAGCATAGTCGGTTCCATATCTTTGAGAATAAACATTGTATAGATATACCTGTTCATCATAGCTTCTATATCCGCTTACCAAGTATAAACTATACCCATTTTGTGCTGCTGCCTGAAATAATTGTTGCAGTGGTGTAACTGCATCGGCTCTGATAAATTCATCTGTATTCTCAAATTGGACTAAATTTTCAGGTATATATTCTTTATTTAAAGGCGCAGAGGAATTCACAATCCTTTGAAGGGAATTATCAGAAGAAGTGTCAACTTTAACTGTTTCCGGAGGTTCAGATGGGGCAGGCGTTGCAGTCATAACAGGAGAAACGGACGAAGCAGATACTGCAGGTGTATGAGTTGGCGCTATGGTGACGAGATCCTGTTGTTTTTTATCCAATGTATGTAACTGATATAATGCGATACACAACAGAGCAATATTCAATAACGCTACAGTCATAATGATTGTAAGTCTTTTTTTCAGATTTCTAGTCATGTACTAATTATACATTTATTCAAAAAATAGAGTATAAGAAACCTGTAGCATTCATGTATTTGTTATACTAAAAACAGAAAGTAGAGGTAAATGAATATGTCATTTCCAAAAGGTTTTTTATGGGGCGGCGCTGTCGCTGGCAATCAATGTGAAGGCGGGTATCTTGAAGGAGGCAAAGGACTTTCAGATGCTGATATGCTAAAGGGAGGAAATGTTAGTACTCCTCGTAAATTTTCTCCTGTTATTGAACAAGGAGCATACTATCCTTCACATCAGGCAATAGATTTCTATCATCATTATAAAGAAGACATTGCTTTGTTCGGTGAAATGGGATTCACCTGTTTCAGGCTCTCAATAAACTGGTCAAGAATCTATCCTAATGGGGATGATGAAACGCCAAATGAAGAAGGTTTAAAATTTTATGACAATGTATTTGACGAATGTCATAAATATGGAATCGAACCATTGGTAACTCTTTCTCACTATGAAATTCCATGGGCTATAACAACAAAATATCATGGATTTACAGACAGAAAAGTAATTGATTTGTTTGTTACATACGCAAAAACATGTTTTGAAAGATATAAAAACAAAGTAAAATACTGGCTGACTTTTAACGAAATCAACTGTGCATTGATGCCAGGTGGCGGCGCCTATAATGGTGTGGGATATGTATCCGAAGAAGACTTAAATAATACAGCTCAAAGACCTGTAGATACATTAATTGATAATCCACAAAAGCGTATTGAAGCCCTTCATAACGAATTTATTGCTTCAGCACTTGCTGTAAAAGCAGGTCATGAAATCAATCCAGATTTCATGATTGGTTGTATGATTGCACATATGACCATATATCCACTACGTCCTCATCCTGATGATGTCTTAATGGCACAACAGGCAGATGATATCTTTAATAATATTTGCGGTGATGTGCATGTACGTGGCGAATATCCTCCATTTGCCAAGAAATTCTTTAAATCTTTAGGTGTTGATACATCTTTCATGGATAATGAAGAGGATTCTAAGATTCTTAAAGAGGGAAAAGTAGATATGTATACATTCTCCTACTACATGACAAATTGTGTAACAAAGAAAGAAGGAGAAGAGATGACTCTGGGCAACTTAATGGGTGGAGTTAAAAATCCATTCCTTAAAGCATCTCCATGGGGCTGGCAGATTGATCCAGAAGGATTACGTTACACATTAAATAAACTTTCAGACCGTTATCCTCATACACCACTTATGGTAGTAGAAAACGGACTGGGTATGATAGATAAGAAAGAAGATGACGGCAGTGTACACGATGATTACAGAATCAACTATCTAAGAGATCATATTAAAGAAATGAAAACAGCTATTGAGGAAGACGGAGTAAATCTGATTGGATATACTACATGGGGACCTATTGATTTGGTATCTGCAGGAACAGGTGAAATGTATAAACGTTATGGATTCATCTTTGTAAACAGAAATGATGATGGAACTGGAGATTTTTCAAGAAGCAGAAAAGATTCCTTCTATTGGTATAAGAAGGTATGTCAATCAAATGGTGAAGAATTGAATTAATATCAAATCATGACCACCCGTGAAACGGGTGGTTTGCTCTAAGGCTATAAGCCTTTTATCACCAGCCAATGTCTTAAGGCATTGGCTTTTCCATTATGTAATGTCAAAGCCACCTTTGCATTTGTAACTATTACCGGTCGTTAACGACCTGTTTATCCTTGTTTGCTTTCCTTATTACTATATCTTTCCCAAACGGATCTTCATATTCTTTCACGCTTAATTTATCTTTTGCTATATCATCTTTCTCTTGTTCTCGTATATATTTTCGAACCGTTGCTTCATTCAGTCCTATTGTACTTACATAATATCCGTCTGCCCAAAAGTGTCTGTTCCCATACTTGTATTTCAAGTTGGCATGATATTCAAAAATCATCATTGCTGACTTTCCCTTTAAATATCCCATAAATGAAGACACTGACATCTTTGGAGGGATAGATACCAATATATGTACATGATCTGGCATCATATGTCCTTCTATGATTTCTACCCCTTTATACTTACACAGCTTCTTAAAGTATCCTGCTATATCCTTTCTTAATTGGTTATAGATTACTTTTCTTCTATATTTTGGGGTGAATACTATGTGATATCTTGTATAATACTTCGTGTGTGCCAATGAATCATATTTTTTGGCCATTTGCGTCCTACCTCTCTTTCATAGTGACCTTGACAATCTCTATGTTAGTTCTGTAGGACGCTTTTTTCTATACGAAGCGCCTGCCTTCCACCTGCCTAGCAGGTGGTTTTTCTGTTTCGCACAACTTTATTTTCTCCCCTATTCCTTATCTTCCATTGTGCTCAACTGTCCATCAAGACGAATAAAAATGAGGTGATTTTTCACCTCATTCACTCTGTGCTTTAGTCACATCAATCCACGCTGCAGGCTGTACCACCTTTTCCATATCCTGTAATGTAATTCTGACACAGTTATTATGTAAACCTGCTGCAGGCCATACAGTATCCCAATGCTTTAAAGAGATATCAAAATACACAAGAACATTGTCTCTGACTCCAAAAGGACATACCCCTCCCGGTTCATGATCAATGTATTCCTTTAATTCTTCAGCTGACATCATTTTAGCTTTGGCATGAAAGAAACTTTTATATTTGTGATTATCCAGCCTGGCGGTTCCTTCCATGACTATCAGTATGGGCTTTTCCTTCACCATAAATGCCATGGTTTTGGCAATTTGTGCTTCCTTTACGCCAATTGTCTCTGCCGCAAGAGCTACAGTGGCTGAACTGTGAGGAAGAATCTGTATATCTTTATCCAGACCATATTTCTCCAGTTGGTTTTGAACCTCTATGTAAGACATGTGGTATATCACTCCTTTGTAAACTGCTCAACAGTAAAATCGCCGTATGCAATTCTTGCTAAAGAGTATACTCAGTATCCTTGATTCCTCAAGTTTTTTGCTCAGGCTCAAAAATTTATCAATGATCAGTACTGCTTTTATCAGAACTTTAACGATTCTTTTCTGCATTCTGCAATGACTCTGGTACGTGCAAAAAATTACAGTGATGTCCTTCAGCTCCTTTAAAAAACTCTATTTTCACTGATTTATAAGTTATACAGTTTGGAATACTTCTCTTCCAGATAGTGCAAATAGTACTCTACATCAAACGGTTTACCTGTCACTTTTTCTACCAGTTCATCACCGTTATATAAGAATCCGTATGTATGAATATGTTCTTTCAGCCACGCAATACATGTATCGTAATGATTGTTTTCAAGCAAATCATCCACATCCATATCCTTACGCATGGTATCCATGAACTGGGCTGCAAATGCTGAACCAAGTGCATAAGTAGGAAAATATCCGAAATCACCGGAACTCCAGTGTACATCCTGTAAAATGCCGACAGAGGCATCCTGAGGTCTTACACCAAGATATTTTTCATACATATCTGCCCATACTTCATCAAGATGATCCGTTCCGATAGTATCGTTGAATAATCCCTTTTCAATTTCGTAACGCACTAAAATATGCAATGGATACGTAAGTTCATCTGCTTCAGTTCTTACAAGACTTGCCTTTGCCACATTCATGGCATTTACAAACTGTTCTAATGTAATACCGGATAACTGCTGAGGAAAATGCTTCTGTAATCGAGGAAAGTTATACTTCCAGAAAGCAAGTGTTCGTCCAAGATAGTTTTCACATAAGCGGGATTGTGATTCATGCAGTCCGCAGGAAATACCTTCAGAAAGAATATTTCCGTCAAATGCAGGATCACAATTATGTTCATAATACGCATGTCCAACTTCATGTACTGTAGATAGGATAGCTGAAACCACATTGTCTTTTAAATACTTTGTGGTCGTTCTGCAGTCATTTTCACATGTAAAGGAAGTGAATGGGTGCTCGGATTCATTCTGGTATCCCCATTCAGGATCAAAGTGAAGATATTCCAGTAATTCCACCATGAATTTCTTCTGTTCTTCCACAGGATACTCCGTAAACAGAAAACTGTCATCAATCTGTTCAGCCTGTTGTATTTTATGTAACAGAGGAACCAGCCTTTCTTTGATTTTATCAAAGAAAACATCATACTTTTCCTGCGTCATGCCAGGCTCAAAATCATCAAGCATCTGATCATAGGTATTCATAGAACTGTTTCTATAACCATAAAATTTCTTTTTAGTTTCTATGATTTTCTTTAACGCCGGTGCATACAATGCGTAATTCTTAGTTTGTTTAGCTTCAAGCCATATATTGTACGATTCAGCCTGTAATTGTGTAAAAGCAACAAATTCTTCTTTCGGAATACAGACAGTATCCATCACCTGCTTATAATAAAGTTTCATGGCTCTTTGATCTGCATATTCTAAAGATGGATCGTCTTTCAGTTCTTTCAAAATATCCTGTATTTCCTTTTCAGTCTCTATGGAGAAAAGTTCACCGGCAAGATAGGCTGTTCTTTCATCACGATATGCACTTCCACCTTTAGGGGCGACTGTATGGGCGTCAATGGAAATAATTTCGATTGCCATGTGATACGCACTCATGCGGAATACCCAGTCTTTATACTTTTGTAGTTTTTCTTCTTTTGTCATATGATTTCTCCTTTTCCAAAAGAAACGCCGGGATATCCGGCGTTTGCATTATATGAGATTCAAATATTTAAAAGCATTATACAGACCATCTTCATCCACATCTGTAGTGATATAATCTGCTGCTTCTTTGATCTCCGGGCCACCATTACCCATGGCTACATTATACGCACACAGCTCAAACATAGATAGGTCGATTTTGGCATCTCCAAAAGAAATGGTATCTTTCTGATCTGCTCCCAAATAGTCTAATAAGACTTCAATGGCATGTTTTTTGGTAATACCTGATGGACCAAGATCGCCAAAAAGAGCGTGTTCACCTTTACCACCCCATGTATTGGCTTCAAGTTCTGGAAATTCTTTTTCAGAATCCAGATGATCCTGATAAGAATCAAGGATAAAACTGATTTTGTTCACATCATCTCTGTATTGCTCATCACCTTTGACAAGAATAAAAGAATTGATAAAGGAATCTGCAGAATTTTTAGCTTTTGATAAATCTGCTCCTTTCCCTAAAGAATATTTCACCATAGTTTCAGGTCCTTTGACATGCATCATTTCATTGCAGTAAATTCCTGAATTAGCTTCCAGATAAAACGCAAGATTTCTCGCATTACACCAGTCAGCAATCTTTTTCACTTCTTCTCTGGATAATCTCTGATGCATGACTACTTTACCATTATCTTCTACATATGCACCATTACCACCAATCATACCGTCAAGATCACATAGATTTCTCTGTTCAATTTCTGCTTTTGAACATCCGGTGCAAATATACACTTTATGCCCATTGGCACGTGCTTCATTGACTGCTATTGCAGCACTTTCCGGAAGCTTTGCTTCATAGTTAATCAAAGTACCATCCACATCCAAAAATACAATCTTTCTTCTCATTTCATCTATCCCTTTCCTTAAGGCAGCTGATTACCTTCCACTGAAGTATAAATTCTGTACCAGTCTTTTCTGGATAATGTAATATCTGCTGCTTTTGCGGCACTCTGAAGTCTTTCAGGTTTGGTTGTCCCTAAAATCACCTGTGTAGAGCAAGGAATACGTAATAACCATGCATAGGCAATCACATCCTTATGTAATCCATATATATCCGCAATCTGCTGTAAGGTCTCATTAAGCTTTGCATACTTTTCATCATTGAGGAAAACGCCTTCAAAATATCCTTTTTGAAGTGGAGACCACACCTGCAGTCCCATATGATGCAACTGCATATAAGGCAATATACAAGAATCATGTTTTACACTTAAAGCATCTGCCATATCTTCATGAAGCAGATTGTCAATAACAGGTGTATGAACACAGCTCATCTGCAACTGATTTACTGTCAGTTTCTGCTTCATTGCGCTTTGAAGATATTCGATATGCCCGGAAGTCATATTACTTACCCCAAAAGATAACACTTTCCCCTGTGCATAGAGCAAATCTAATGCCTCTGCAACTTCTTCAGGTTCCATCAACACATCAGGTCTATGCAGTAACAAAGAATCCAGATGATCTGTATGCAGTCTTGAAAGAATACCATCCACCGATTCCAGAATATGCTCTTTGGAAAAATCAAAAAAGTCTTGTCGGATACCACACTTGGATTGAAGAAAAAAACGTGATCGAAGAGAAGGATA
Organism: uncultured Bulleidia sp.; assembly: GCA_934757945.1. Lineage (GTDB taxonomy): Bacteria > Bacillota_I > Bacilli_A > Erysipelotrichales > Erysipelotrichaceae > Bulleidia. The sequence goes on from CAKVLT010000001.1 coordinate 60,944, forward strand.
TTTTGCAAAGACTTCACCAACGACTTCTTCACTTCTGCCTGCTCCATAAATATCCGCTTCATCAATAAAATTAATTCCTGCTTCCAGACCCGTTTTTAAAAACGTCTCTGCTTGCTGAATGTCCATACCTGCAATACGCATACAGCCAATGCCAATGGTACTGACTTGAGGAAGTTCCTGAGAAAATTGTATATATTTCATATATTCACCTCTATGTACGACTATACAAGAAGCTTAAATGATGTGCAAGAATTTACAATGGCATAAAGTACCTAAAAAAGAAGGGCAAGCCTATTTCTTACCCTTCTTTAAGAACCATTCTTTCTTCCATATTACCAGACCTATCATACTGATCTGGAATGTAAAAGATAATACCACAAAGATGTATTCACCTCTTATGAGAAAATGTCCTATCCAGCAATTGGATAAGATAGACATCATACAGGCAATTGCAACAGTCATGGCAAATTTTGTAAATCGAATATCTGATTTAGCAGCAATATACGGAACAATACCATTGGGAATGCCTGGAATCATATATGTCAAAGCAAAAACAAATTCAGGTTTTGTACTGTTGATCTTATCAAGAATCCAATTAGATTTACTGTCAAAATTCAGATTATTCTGCACAAATTTATGGAAGTGCCTTGCAAAACGAAAAACCAGAAGATTTCCCACTACAAATCCCAAATGACAGGCAATGAAAGCTTTCCACCAACCGTAAATAAGACCAGATACAAATTGTATAAACATCGCAGGAAAGAAGATGGTAATTACCTGAAGTACGGACAGAAAAAAAATAGAAGTCATTCCTGATACTTCATCTTTGGAATTAAGATAATCCATCAAAGCCTGTTTATCATGCAGTTTCAGTAATTCCAGCAATTCTACGCATGTATCTTTCAACATATAATACGCAATTCCAAGCACTAAACACACAGCGAATACTGCCAGAAATGTAAACACAATCTTCTTTTTCTTTTCCATAGCTGCATAATCATAGCACAATCTTAAGAATTTAAAAGAAAGAAAACAGGATAGTTGCCTATCCTGTAAAGAAATCAATGATTATTTAGCATTTTCTGCTGCGTTTGTACCGGCAATTCTACCAAATACTACGAAGTCAGCAACTGCATTACCACCAAGTCTGTTAGCACCGTGAACACCACCTGTGACTTCACCTGCTGCATACAGACCAGAGATAACATCACCATCTTTATTTAATACACATGTATTTGTATCAATCTTCAGACCACCCATTGTGTGATGAACACCTGGCTGAACCTTAATTGCATAATAAGGAGCTGTATCCAGCTTATTTGTGAAAGCTGTTCTTCCGAATTCTGCATCAGACTTGTTATCCACACATGTATTCCATGTTTCCATTGTCTTTGCGAATGTATCAGCATCTGCTTCCATAGCTTCAGCTAATTCTTCATAAGTTTTACCTGTTACAGCATAACCCTTGTCAATGTAACCCTGAACAACTGCACTTGCATCAGCCATAGCCTGGTCAACAACTAACCATGCAAAGCCGCCTTCCTGTTCATTTTCAGCAGCAGAAACTACGTCTCTTGTACCAACTTCATCAGTGAATCTTTCACCCTTGGAGTTAACTAAGATAGCACCGTCTCCACGAAGACCTTCTGTAATTAATACAGCGTTGCTGCCTTCAACATGAACTGTTGGATGTAACTGAATTTGATCCATATCAACTGTAGCAGCATTAACATCATCAGCAGTAGCCATTGTGATACCCTGACCTAAGATACCTGCAGCATTTGTTGTAATGTATCCTTTTAATGCAGGATTCTGTTCAGATACCATATCATTGTTAGCACCGAAACCACCTGTAGCAAGAACAACGGACTTAGCATTGATTGTAACTTTGTTACCTGTCTTACCTTCTGCTTCTACACCTGCAGCCTTACCATCTTTCATGATAATCTTGTTAGCAGTAGTGTTGTAGAATACTTCAACACCTCTGTCTTCTACAGTTTTTTCGAGAATTGGAACAATGTAAGAACCAACAGAAATAACTTTACCGTCATCATTTACAGGACGATGAATTCTCTTAACAGCAGCACCACCGAACTGACCTACGTTCTTAAGATCAGCACCGATTGTGGATAGCCATTCAATAGCATCAGCGGAATTACCTGCAAGTGTCTTAACAAGCTCAATATTGTTAACACCTTTACCACCAATCATTGTATCTAATTCCATTAATTCAACAGAATCAAAATATCCTGTAGGATTTGCCTGATAAGCTTCCCACTGTTCTTTAACTGTAGATGCTAAAGCCTGAATATCTGCATTGTCAGCATATTTTTCAGCAGATTTTAATGTTTTCTCTACACCAGCGGATTCTTCGAATTCGTTGTTATCCTGATATACTGTCTTTGCAGCGTTCATACCACCTGTAGCACGTACGGAGTTACCACCGGCAACTTCCTGGCTTTCCAGAATAACTACGCTCTTACCTGCATCAGCAGCTGTAATAGCAGCAGTCATACCTGCTCCACCGGCACCTACGACAACAACATCAACGTCCTTTTCAACGTCTTCTTCTTTTTCGCCTTCAGCAGCTGTCTGATAATCTTCTGGATTCAGACCTGCAGCTTTGATTGCTTCTGCAGCAGCGGATTTGATAGCATCACTTGTAATTGTAGCTGTAGCTACACCGTCAACGTTAATGGAATTGGCTTTGACCATTTCATCAGGCATCTTTTCAATAGCTTTTGTACCGATACCTTCTGTTTCGTTATCACCCTGTACTTTAACATCTGTAATAACGGAATCTTTGAGTGTGATGGTTACTGTAACATCTCCTCCCATGCCTTTTGCAGTACCGGAGAATTCACCAGAAACACCACCACTTGCCTTCTGACCACAAGCTACTAAACTGGCAGCCACGACAGCGGACAAAAATAGTTTAGAAATTTTGTTCATTTTTCCTCCAAAAACACTTCAACTGAGTGCACATAAACTATAACACACTCAACTTTTTCTACAAGAGAATTGTGAAAGAATTGTGAAAAAGCATGATAAAAAGTATTCAAAATTTGTCATCTGTATTGCAGATTTTCTACCATTCAAATAACCCTCGCACACCTGTATTTTCTTTCCCTTTGAATATTTTATTTTTCTTCCCATAATAAAAAATCCCACCGTTGTACTTCCACACAGATGAAATTTTTTTAATTTATTCGTGTGTCTACTTTAGTGGGATTGTATCAATAAACTGTGTTTTTTCAAGCTTTAGAAACAGGTAACAACTGAATCTTAATAATTATTAGGATCCAGACCTGCAGCTTTGATAGCTTCTTCAGCTGCGGATTTGATAGCATCACTTGTAATTGTAGCTGTAGCTACACCGTCAACGTTAATGGAATTGGCTTTGACCATTTCATCAGGCATCTTTTCAATAGCTTTTGTACCGATACCTTCTGTTTCGTTATCACCCTGTACTTTAACATCTGTAATAACGGAATCTTTGAGTGTGATGGTTACTGTAACATCTCCTCCCATGCCTTTTGCAGTACCAGAGAATTCACCAGAAACACCTTCGGTTTTTTTCTGTCCACAGGCTACCAGACTGGATACCATAACAGCAGATAAAAATAATTTAGAAATTTTGTTCATTTTTCCTCCATAAAATTCTTTTATATACTTCATACTATACCATACCTTTTTTTTACCACAAGACGTCAAAAATCATTTTCCACACAATAGACGCATAGTTGTTATCAGCTCCTCATTCCTTGCAGAAGAACAGATGTAAACAGGCATTTTTCCGTTTCATTTTAAATAAGACCTGAAACCCCTTACATCAATAGCGTGCTATTGACAGTGTGCTGTTATTTTATAATAATACATAAGTATTTTTATAAAATATATACTTGGAGGAACACTATGCGTATTGGATTAGATATTGGTTCTACAACAATTAAGTGTGTAGTACTGGATGATACAAATAACATCCTGTATTCCTGCTACGAAAGACATTTCAGTCATATTGTCTCTAAATCTAAAGAGATATTACATAAAATTGAAAACACCTTTCTTCATGGTGAGAAAGCTGTAATTGCCATATCAGGTTCTGCCGGTATGGGACTGTCACAAAGCTGCGATGTGGAATTTGTTCAGGAAGTCTATGCAGAAAAAGTAGCCACTTCCATTTATCACCCTGAAACAGACTGTATTATCGAACTTGGCGGAGAAGATGCCAAAATTCTTTTCCTGACCAACGGGGTGGAAGTACGGATGAATGGTTCATGTGCAGGTGGTACAGGTGCCTTTATAGACCAGATGGCTGCTTTGTTAAAAATGAGTGCAGAAGAAATGAATATTGTTGCTTTGCAGGCAGATCACACATATACCATTGCGTCCAGATGTGGTGTATTTGCAAAAACAGATGTACAGCCACTGATTAATCAAGGTGCTAAACCTTCTAATATTGCCGCCAGTATTTATCAGGCAGTTGTCAATCAGACGATTGCAGGATTGTCCCAGGGACGTACCATCAAAGGAAATGTATTGTACCTGGGTGGTCCTTTAACCTTTGCCACATGTCTCAGAAATACTTTTGACGCTACATTACATCTTCATGGGGTATGTCCGGATAATTCTCTGTACTATGTAGCTCTTGGTGCAGCTTTATATGCGAATAAAGAGGTCAACCTTTCTGAAGTGTGTAAGAAAATAGATGTCTATGATTCTGTTTCAACTTATGCTTCCTTGCCTCCACTGTTTGAGAATCGAGAACAATACTGGAAGTTTCATAACAGACATGCAAAAGCACATGTACCTGTAGTTCCTTTTAATGAAACCTGCGGACCGGTACACATTGGCATTGACTCCGGTTCCACAACCATCAAAATTGTTGTAATCAATACTAGAGGAGAGTTGTTATATAAGCGGTATGAACCTAACGATGGTAATCCTTTGCCTGTAGTTAAAGAAACACTGATTGCTCTTTACAGGCAACACCCTCACCTGCATATTCTTTCTGTTACCACAACTGGATATGGAGAAGCTTTGATGAAGAAAGCTTTCCATTGTGATTATGGAGTAGTAGAAACCGTTGCACATTTTACTGCAGCAAAACACTTTATGCCTGATGTGGATTTTATTATCGATATAGGTGGGCAGGATATGAAGTGCTTCAAAATAGAAAATAATGCTATTTCCGATATTTTTCTGAATGAAGCATGTTCTTCAGGGTGTGGCAGTTTCCTGCAGACATTTGCACAGGCAATGGGGTACAGTGTAGAAGAATTTGCCATGCAGGGATTATTTGCCAGACATCCTGTAGATTTAGGTTCCAGATGTACTGTATTCATGAATTCTTCTGTGAAACAGGCCCAGAAAGACGGTGCTCAGCTGGATTGTATTTCCGCAGGTTTATCACTGTCTGTTGTCAAAAATGCCTTGTATAAAGTCATACGAGTCTATTCACCAGAACAGTTGGGAAAACATATTGTAGTACAGGGGGGAACTTTCTATAATGAGGCTGTTTTACGTGCATTTGAACAGGAGATGGGGGTCGATGTTGTAAGACCTGACATTGCCGGTCTGATGGGCGCTTATGGTGCAGCCTTATATGGTGCTTCAAAGAGTGCTGTTTCTTCCACTTCAGGTGTTTTATCTTTGAAAGAATTGCTTTCTTTTTCCATGAAGAATCAGAGTATAACCTGTCAGGGATGTGGAAATCATTGCTCTTTGACTATCAACACATTTTCCGATGGTGAAAGACTTGTTTCAGGGAACAAATGCGAAAAACCTGTTACAGGAAAAGCAAGTGATGATTCTTTAAATCTGTATGCCTATAAAATGCAGTCTCTTCTTGAATATGCAAATACTAAGACAGAAGGAACCAGAGGAAAGATTGGTATTCCACTTGTATTAAATATGTATGAACTGTTGCCTTTCTGGCATGCTTTCTTCACTTCTTTAGGCTTTCAGGTAGTTGTCTCTCCTGTAAGTTCTCATAAGTTATATCAGGATGGGCAAAATACGATTCCAAGCGATACAGCATGTTATCCAGCTAAAATGACCCATGGACATATAGCCTGGCTGTGCAGTCAAGAAGACGTACATACCATCTTCTATCCATGTATGACCTATAACTTTGATGAACATCTTGGAGATAATCATTACAATTGTCCTGTAGTCGCTTATTATCCTGAAGTACTGGCAAATAACATTCCTGATCTGAAGAAAAAAGATTTCTTATATGAGTATATCAACCTCTCAGATGAAAAAGAATTCAGAAAGCATTTTCCTGGAGTCTTCAGAAAACATTTTCCTTCCGTTTCCTATAAAGAAATAGACAATGCAATCACTGATGGATATGCAGAATACAAGAGTCACATGGAAGCAATTCGCCGTAAAGGAAAAGAAATCATACAAAAAGCCCGTCAGTGCCATAAACAGATTATTATTTTAGCCGGAAGACCGTATCATGTCGATCCTGAAATTAATCATGGTATCGACAAACTGATCATCAGACAAAACGCTGCTATCATTACTGAAGACAGTATCAGTGATATTCTTCCTAAATTTGAAACTTCTGTTTTAAATCAGTGGACATATCATTCACGCCTATATGCAGCTGCAAAGTATTGCACTACCCAAAAAGACATGAATCTGATTCAGCTAGTTTCTTTTGGATGTGGACTTGATGCCATCACAACAGATGAAACAAGAGAAATTCTGCAGGCAAAAGGAAAATTATATACACAGCTAAAAATAGATGAAGTCACTAATCTTGGAGCTGTCAACATACGTATTCGTTCCTTGTTTGCAGCACTTGAAGAACAGCAAGAGGAGGAAAGCCAGTCATGACATATCTGACTCCCAATTTTACAGCAGACATGCTGGAAGACTATACAATACTGATTCCAAATATGGCACCTGTACAATTTCGTTGTATACAGGCTGCCCTTGAGTCAGAAAAATACCATTGTGAACTATTACAGAATACAGGAACGCAGGTGGCTGAGCTCGGTCTGAAATATGTACATAACGATACATGCTACCCGGCTTTACTGGTTATCGGTCAGTTTCTGGATGCCTTAAATTCCGGAAAATATGATGTGCACCACACTGCCCTTCTCATAACCCAATCCGGTGGTGGATGCCGTGCATCCAATTACATCAAGCTCTTACGTAAAGCACTTGTCAAAGCAGGATATGAGTATGTTCCTGTTGCCTCCTTCAATCCAAGCGGGCTTGAAAAAAATTCACAGATGCCAGTATCTGTACGTTTATTCAGAAAGCTTCTGGCAGCTTTGGAATACGGAGATATGCTGGACAGCCTTTGCAATCAGCTAAGACCCTATGAGAAGGAAAAAGGCAGTACTGATGCGTGGTGTGAGACATGGATTCATACTATCCATCAATGGTTTATGAAAAATAAAAATTATTCCACTCTGGCTATGCGCTCCGTTTTCAAAAAAATAGCCAGAAGTACACGTGAAGTTCAGATTCAGCGTACAGACAAAATCAAAGTTGGTGTTGTTGGAGAAATCTATGTTAAGTTTTCTCCTATGGGAAACAATGATCTTAAAGCCTTTCTGGAATCACAGGACTGTGAAGTAAACATGCCAGGAGTGATGGGATACGTAGAATACTGCATAGCAAACTTTGCATTGGATATAAAATATTACGGTGGCAAAAAATATATGCAGGCAATCTGGAAAATGGGACTGGCAGTATTGGATTCTTTAAACAATTCCATGAGAAAGGCTATGGAACGTTACGAATTTACAGGTCCAGGTTCCTTTAAAAAATTAATGGATGGAACGAAAGGCATTATTCATCTTGGGGCAAAAATGGGAGAAGGATGGTTATTGAGCGGTGAGATGGTTGAACTGATTAGAACCGGATATCCAAACATTATATGTGCTCAACCTTTTGGCTGCCTTCCCAATCATATTATGGGCAAGGGAGTTGTCAATGTATTGCGTGAAAAGTATCCTGAAAGTAATATTGCAGCTATTGATTATGATCCAAGTGCTACAAAAGTCAATCAGGAAAACAGAATTAAATTAATGCTTGCCGTAGCAAAAGAAAATATGAAAAAAGGACAGGAGAAATAATGAATATCCAAAACTAGATGAGGCCAGGGCCTCCTCTAAAAGTTCATGAGGTTTTCAAAATCAAATTCTGGATATA
>CAKVLT010000002.1 GCA_934757945.1 uncultured Bulleidia sp.
CCTTGTTCACCAGAACAATTTCATGATAATCATTCATTCCTCACATGTCAATATCTATATACGTCTGTAAAGCCATAAAACAGCAGGCTTTCATACATTGTCCTGCTGTTTTTGTATTGATTCCTGATTAGGATGATACTATTTCTGCATAGCCTTCTCATACTCTTCCAGTATATTTTCCTGATACCCTGCATATTTTTCTTGCCAGAGATACTGAGAAGTTTCTTTAAGAACAGGATTTTCTATAGCATTCAAAGAGGAAAGTCTGCTGTCAGAGATTTTCTCTGAAGATTTACTCTGCATATAATCTGTATAAGTCATATGCCATGGAATAACATGCTCCGGATATTTTTTCCACAATCGATCACATATGCCTATACCTTCAGGGTCCAGATCCCCACTATAATAGATAGTTGCATCACTTTGTACCAGTTTTTCCACAATATAGGAAGCAGTAGTGGAAAGCTGACCAGAAGTACATATCAAAGCAACATCAGTATCTTTTACTGAATTCTGAAGATAAGAAAATACCATTTCATTTTCTACCATATATACACAATGACTGTCTGTATATAACTTACAATCTCCTGACAAATGTAGTGAAGACAGGATGAAGGGTTGTTTGCATTGATAACATCCCTCTACACCTGGATGTAATCCTTCAAATGTCTTAACATGCACATTATATACTGCAACACTTCCTGCAAGTTCATCTTTATTCAGGCGAAATTCTGACAAAATAGCATACCAGCTGACTGCGTCCTTAGGATATTCTCTGCCTTTCACATAAGACAATATGTACAGTAATAAAGAAGAAGCTGCGTTTCCTCTATCCAGATAATGCGGATTTCCACTGATATTTGCAGCAAATACTGCTAGCGGTAATACTTTGTCTAATCCTGTGATTAACAAAGAAGCACCACGAACCACTGTCGAAAGAACTTCTATTGCTGCACCTTCATTTTCTTTTTTCAGATTCAGCATAAGTTTATATGCGCCATCTTTCTTTTCCAGAGATTGCTGAAACCAGACTGACAATATCTCTTTTTGTACACTCTCTTTCACTATTTTCTCTAACGAAGAGAAATAGGCATTTAAAGACAGCTGAGTGTTTTCTCTACTTTCTTTAAATGTATATACAGGTTCTCTGAAGTACTCATTCAGAACTTCTTTCAAATCTACATTTTGAAATGCAGAATGATTTAAAGCATTTACAAATGCCTTTACCTGTATCGTGACATCTTCAGTCTGGTACTTCTCTCCCAGAATACCTGTCAAGGCATTTCTTTCAGACACAGAAGTATTTTTTAAAGGAATTCTGCCTTTAAAACAACCATATCTCTGCCATCTCTTTTTTAATTCCAGCATAAATCTGTGAAGATCTTTACTTTTCAGATAGTCTGCACATTTTTGATTATCGTTCATGAACTATACGCTCTTTCCCATTCCATATATAGTTAATAACCGTCACATAATTTGCATTCAATGGTCTTAATAATTCAGAAATCTTTAATCTCTTCACAGTAGCATAACATCCCCATAGTGCCTGTGAATTCATGATATAGTCAAAATCCAGCTGTTCCACCATTTCAAACATACTGGCAATGTTCTTTTCATCTACACCGGCAAAAGCCTCATCTAAAGCTATGATACGTGGATGGTCTTCCAATCTGGCCTTTTTATATTGAGCATTCACCGCTGCAAATAACGGTACATACATAGCCATGGCTTTTTCCCCACCACTGAATCTATTAAAGGCTGCATTTGTAAGATCTTTTCTGCCTTCATTATTTCTGACATAAGACATTTTAAATTCATACCATTTACGATAATCCAAAGCATTTCTGACAAGAGTCATATAATCTGGTATTTCATCGCTCATTTCCTGTCTTTGCTTTTCTTTCTGAATAATACTTCTGAAATGTTTTGCGACTCTTTCTTCATCTTCACTGGAAACCATAGCAGAATCTTTTGTAAGTATTTTCTCCAGTTCCCTGACATCCATTTCTTCAATGCTATCAGGATTTTTAGGTTTCCACTCTAATGTAAAGTGCATTCCCATAGAAGTGTTCATTTTCTTCATTAAGGAAGACATTTCTCTGACCCAGCTTCTGCTTTCATCAATTCTATCTGTCAGTTTCTTAGAAATGGTCTGAGAAAGAATATCTTCAAACAACTCTCTGTCTTTTTTCTGTATCAACTCTTTCTGTTCTTCTATGATAAAAGATAGTTGTTGCTGTAATTCTTTTAATTGTACAGTTTTCCCAAGCCAGCTTGCAGTAATGAGAGAACGCGTTCTTTCTTCCTGACTTCCTTCAAAACAGCTCACTATTTTAGGATTATACTCGGACAAATCTGAAATATTCTTTTGAAAAACTTCATATAATTTTGTAGTCATTTCATTAAATGCTTTTTTCAGATACACAGGTTCTTCTAAAGCAATGGCCTTACCGGCAAGTGTTTCCAAAGAAGTATTTGCAGAATCTAATAAGAACCCTAAGTTCACTTCTTCTTCAAAGAACTCCTTAAACTTGGCAAAAGTAGTTTCATGGTCTTCTTTATCCGCTTGTAGTTTTCTTATAATGTCATCTGCAGCTTCTAAATCGTGATTCAGAATCAAAAGTGCTTCTGTAGTCTTTTTAGTCTCCTGAGCATTCTCTTCTTCTTTTTCATGTGCTTCTGCAAGTTTTCTTGCAAGTTCTTTTGTTTCAGGACTATCCATGATTTCCTGAATTTGTTGAATAGAGATTTCCAAAGTTTCCTGTTTCTTTACAAACTTGTCTTTTTCCAGAGAAAGCGTATCTATTTCTTCAAAGCAACAATCTTTGGACTCCTGTTTAGACAGGATCTCATAGTTTTGATTTTCTACAATCACTAATTTTTCAGAAATATCATAAAAGGTACTCTTATAGTCCTCGATATCTTTCAATATATCTTCATAAGCTACTGTACTTCTTATATATGGAAGGGTATTACATATAGCAAGCATTGCCCTTTCACAAGACTTAAAGACATCATAAGCCTTACCTGTTTCAACTTCACATTGCTGTCGGCGCTTTAATAGTGCATCCAGTTCTGCCTTGCAGTGCAACAAATTACTGATGATTTCATTAATAAGAGAAGTATCTGGAATTCTTGTGAATTCTTTTTGCATAGTATCGAGTACTTCATTTATATGCTGTTGCCTTGACTGGGTTTCTTCTAAGCTTTGTTTTAGAGCATCCATCTGATGACGAATTTCTAAAAGAAGTGCTTCTTTATGGCGTTTTCTTGCAGTAGCACCAATATATTCAGAATGTGCTTTTGTCACATACCCTTCGATCATTCCATGATGATAATAGCCAGAATGATGAAGAACAAGTGCGCCATGGTCACTGGTGATATTGGATAAGATTTGTTGTACTTCTTTCTGTATATCTTCTGGCAGAGTAGTATCTGCGCATAGATCATGAAAATCACCTGTTCCATTTTCCTGAGAGATAATCAAAGAATCTAACAGAGATGGAAATTCTTTTTGAATACGCTGATACCCTTCTTTGGAAACTACCAAAGCATCCAGAATGCCTGATTTATATAACTGTTGTTCTAAAACAGCTTGTTGAGATTCGTCTAAATCTTGTGCAAAATCCACTGTCTGATAGAAAGGTACGGCAGTAATTCCAGCAAGCTTCAATTGTTCTCTGGCTTTTTGAGCATACGTATCCCTTACCGGCTCAATTTCCTTTTGATTTTCAAGGTCTGCATATTCTTTACTCTTCGCTTTCAATTCTGTAATCAATTGTTTACAGGCAGCTTGAATCTGTGCCAGTTTTTCTCTTTTCTCCTGTACCTTTTCATCAAAGTCTTTCTTTAAAACCTCTCTGAGCTTTACAGCATCCTCAATTTCATCATATTGTTGAATGATTTCAGCAGCCTGTTGTAATACTGATTCCTCTATTTTCCAACAGGAAGAGTCTTTTAATACCTCCAGTATGTTTAATAATGCATCTTGTTGATGTTCTTTTTCTTCAGTTAACTGTTCATACTGATTTTGTGTTTCCTGATATTCTTCAATGCTCTTATTTTCTTTTTCCCTGGCAATTTCATAATTTTTCTGAGATTGTTCTGTCTTACTCAAAGCTTCTTTTCCTTGCTTTAATCTTGTTTCTAAAGAAGAAAGATTTGCCAGAATATTCTCTTTTTGAAAAGGTTTGTTTAAACCAACACATTCTTTAATCTCTGCATGTACTTCACATTGGATGTCTTCTTGTAAAAGATCCATATCTTCCATCTTTTTCTGTATGGCATCACAAACGCTTTCTATGGAATCCTGTAATTGCTTTGTACGAACTTCCAGGTCGTGAATCTGATCTTGTTTATCTTGAATTTGTCGTATCTTCTTGTCTTTTAAGCTAATAGTTTCTTCCAGTTCTTTCTTTTCATTCTGCAAACGTCTGTCTAAATTTTCTAATTCCGGATTTTTCAGTTGTTCTAAAGTTTTACGAATGAATTCTGCTTCAACATTGCATTGTTCCAGCCTGGACTCACAAGTCTTCACTTCCAGTTTCCATTGTTCCACCTTTCGAACTTCTTCTTCATACTGTTTTTCAGATTCCTGTTTTTTCTGCCTGGCCTCTAAAAACCTGTGTGCTTTCTTAGATAGAACATATCTGTTGTAGTGATCATATTCTTTTTCAACAGTCACAGCATTATCATACGCTCTTTTATATTTTTCTAACCCTTCCTGAATGGAATCCATCTTTTCCATAGCTTCTACCATGGCTCGTAAATCATCATCACTTAGAACCTGTAAAGATTCATTCAATATGTCATATACTTTTGTGGGTTTAAATTCTTTAGATAATTTAGGTGCTCTGACTTTAATTAACAGCTTAATGTACTGTTCATATTGCTCTATTCTTTCAAAATCGAACAGGTTATCATTCACCATTTTTTTATACTCTACCTGAGAAGTTGTAAAAGGTATCTTTTCTCCTAATTCTCTTTTTATTTCCAATCTGGAAAATGGTAAAAGTACATCTCCTGATTTTCTAAACAATTGTACATCTTTTCCAATTCTTCTATTATCGTTCAGTACAAATCCCCAGAAAGACATCGGTCTGCCTTTATGAGCTGTCTGTCCAATACAAATAGTTCTGTATTCCTTACTCTCAGGCTTTTTAAATTCCAGATACAGATACCCTGTAGATTCTTCTTTATCTCCATCACCCAGGAAATAATATTCCATTCTTCTATCCCCGGAACCAAATGGATCTAATCTGGAAGGAGTTCTGTCTCCATCAAGAATAAATGGAATAAAACTTTGTGTTGTAATAGATTTTCCTGAACCATTTTGCCCTCTTAATAATAATTTCCCATCTTCAAATTCAAAAGATTCATTATCATATAGCCAGAAGTTCACAAATCCTATGCGGTGCATTTTCCATCTGTCACTCATGTATTTTCTCCTCTAATTCTTCCCCGTATTGTCCACCAACCATGCAACAAGAAGGATATACCACTATAGAATCTCCTTCTTCAGATATCATCATCCATTGTTGCATATACGCCTTTACTTGCTGTAAGTATTTTTCTTTACTCATCTCTCTATACTCTTTTGACCATACAGATTGATAGTTGCGTTTACAATCCAGTAACAGTTCTTCAAACTTCATTTTAGACATGGCAATGGTATCCTGTTCCTGAACAGACAGCTTTCTTTTATCCTGTGCCATAGAATATATCTGATAGCACACAAGTAAAACTATTTCACTTATCATAGTGTTTTTAGGATGCCAGTCACCTGTTGGAAGCTGATCTACATAGACAAGTGCTGCATTATTCTTATTTAACACAAAAGTACCACCCATATTTTCTGTCAGATGTAACCCCACATATTTCTTCTTAGTTTTAAGGTAAGACGCATCAGCACCATTTCTATCTGCAAAATACAAAGAAGGGGTTAACACCAGTTGTCTGAAAATTCTATTGGTACGTAAGTTCCCTCTGTCTTCTTCCAATTCATCCAGTTGTTTCTTTTCAAGATCTCTCCAGCTTTCTATTTTAGATATATCCATGGAAAAGTGTGTGGCAAAATATCTTGATAATCCGGTATTTTCATACAATACTTCACTGGACATTTCATTGGAATACAAGTTGCTATTGCCCTCATATGCTTTCAACATCCCTGACTTTTCCGCATATTGTAAGACTCTTACTAAAGACTTTCTTTGCGAAAACGAAGTCCAATCCACTTCCATATACTTGGCAACAACCACTTCTACATATTGAATTAATTCTGATAAAAGAAACTGTATATTATCTTCCTTATCCTCTAAAAACATCAATATTGCACATAGAAAACAATAATCTCTGATTTCTGTAAATTCCTGTATCCCCATAAATGCACAGGCATGAGAAGGAAGTTTTTCAAGCTTGATTACACGCTCTGTATGAATAAGTTTCCATCCTAACATCTCTGTCAGAAATTTCTTTACTTCTTTATCATTCACTTCACGTTTCACATCATAATAGAGCTGTTTATCTTTCTCACGAATGATCCAGTAATTTTCTAACAATGCTTTCATTGCTTTCATACCTCGATCTCCAATATATATTTAGGAATTGTTATATCTCCATCGTCACAATGCAGTACACATGTGCCTTCTTCTTTTATCAGACGATATTTCTTACCAAACTCTGTATTTCCTACTTTTGAAGCAGACATATTGGCAATAGAAATCCACGTCAAAATCGAAATACGTAATGCCACAGGAATAGTATCCTGTATATCACTGACTCTTAACTGGTGATTCACAACATATTTCTGAATCCACTGTTCTTTTTCTTCTGCTTCTTTTTCAAATTCCAGCTTAGCCATCATCTTTTCCATAGAGCGATCCGTTACGCCTTGCCTGCTGCGTTTTTCTTTATAGGTTCTGGAATGAGATTCCAGATGGACTGGTTCTATTTCTCTAGCAAACGCACTCAATTTACTATCTTCGCATTCTATTGGCACAAAAGATTTAAAATGCTGTATATGTTGCGCACCAAATACATGTGCAGATAAACAGTGAGCATCTTCTAAAGAATCACACCGCATAAACAGTCGAAGATAATTTTCATAGTCTGTCTTTCTGCTTACACCATATCCAGACATCTGTACAATCATATTTGCATTATCAATCACTGAACGAATGATTTCATTCGTAATATCGAGAATCTTATCGCATTCTGGTCTTTTCCCTTCCACTGACATAAACCATCTTTTTACAGAAAGCCATGTATTACAAATTTTAGTTTTTCTTTGTTCTAAGCTTTGTTCCGTTTTATGAATCCTTGGAATTTCAGATTCTGCCTGAACAATCTTATCTACAAGTACCTGTTCAAATATACAATCTGTTTTTTCAAGCCAGACTTTAATCTTCCTTGATTTCATCTGCATTTGCTTAATGAAATTATTTAAATATTGTATGAATTGGTCTTTATGGATAATAAATTCTACAGACTGCATCAAAGTCTTAGAATCTGAAGTGTAGAAATTACGCAAATAGTCTTTATAGTTCTGATTCAGCTTGGAAAAATCTCCCTTAAACATATCCCACCATTCATAGATTTCCTGATCAGATTGGTACTGTATCTTTTCCATGCTTTTTAAAGCATCTTCAATACGTTGAAAATATCCAACAGAAAGATTAGAAGCTTCTATTTCCAGATTTTCCAGTCTGACTGCCATTCTTTCTATTTCAATAGCTTTTTCACTCATGGAATACTGATAACGTTTATTCTTATATTCTGCAATAGTATGTACAATTCCAGGATCTTGAATCGCAATCAGATTGCCCCATGTGACAAGCTGATCTAAATCCTGCTTTAAGTTGTCCATAGAGTACTCTTCAAAATCAGGATCTTCCAGTACAAGTTTCATGATTTCTTCTTTATACAATTGCTGATGCATACGTTCATTTTCTATGAACATCTTTCTCATAATCGTTCTGTATTGCACTACTCCCGGCACTGATAAATATGTGGCTTCAGGAATACTTGCGGTATATTCAGGCATAGTTTTCTCCTATTTTTATAATTGCAGTACTGTATAAGTATAACTTACTTTCTGGCGCAGAAACATGCCTGCCTGTATAATTTATTTTTCTTATATTCATATTAAAAAAGAAAAAGAGCATACTGAGCATGCCTTTTCTCTTCATTTACCTCTTTTCCAGTATTCTCCAACAGGTTCCTGCGGATTTTCTTCATTCCATAAAACCTCATGTCTTTCATAATAACCAATAACTTTACCATCGTTATTTCTGACAGGGGCGAAAAACTCCCTTTCTTTTTTTATTGGATTATATGCTTCAAACATTTCTGTTTCTCCTTTATCCGCTCTTTCAAGAAACTGTTCTATCTTTTTCTGAGATTCTTTGTTATGACAATTGAAAATGCTGTCTCCAATGTGAATTCTGTTTTGATAATGTTGTTTAGCTGTGGCATTAAGATACTCAATGACATGTTCTCTGTTACAGAATACGATTTCGTACGGATATGCATCCAGAATACTTTCCAACACTTCTTTCTCCATGAATGTTACTCCACAAAATGAACTCTTTCTTCATGAAATCTATCCTGCTGCGCTTTGGTTTCATCAGGATACCCTAGTGCAAACAGACAGAATACATGTTCGTTTTCAGGAAGTTCCAGCATCTCCTTAACAGCCTGCTGTCTGTCCTTTAACGGTGCCGCGCCAATCCACACACCACCTAATCCAAGAGAATCTGTTTCCAGCCACATGTTTTCCATGGCTATAGACAGATCAATCTGTGCAAACATTGGGGCAGGAAGATTTTCTTCTACATACACCGACACAATGACTACCGGTGCCTTGGCACAGCATCCTGCATAGGGAGTAGCTGTTGATAACTGTTGAATTTTTTCCTTATTAGTCACAACATAAAATCTCCATGGTTGCTGGTTACAGGCACTTGGTGCCTGCATACCGGCCTTTAAAATCTGCATAATTTTCTCTTTTTCCACTGGGATATCCTGATATTTTCTGATACTGACTCTGTGAAATATTTCCTGCATACACTTACCTTCCTTTTACAGAAATCATACAGAAATACTTTTATAGAATCAAAGTATTTGCCCAAACGAAAAGAGGCCTTCGCCTCTTTCATCAATCTACTTTTTCATCTGCGTGTTTTATCCATTTTGCATATTCTTCATCTGTAGCCAATACAGAATGTGTGGATGTAATGGCATGAACTGTACCTTTAGTATAGTCTACACCTTCCTTATTCTTATCGTATTCCAGAGCAATACGATTCTTTTCTACAATAGGATTTGGATGAGGAATAGCAGATAGCAAAGATCTTGTATATGGATGTACAGGATGAGAGAAGATATCTTCTGTTGTGCCTGTTTCTACAATATGTCCCAGATGCATAACACCGATTCTGTCGGAAATATACTTGACCATAGATAAGTCATGCGCAATAAACAAATACGTTGTACCCAGTTCATCCTGAAGATCTTTCATCAGGTTAACAACCTGTGCCTGAATAGAAACATCCAGTGCAGAGATAGCTTCATCAGCAATCACCAGTTTTGGATTCATAACCAGAGCTCTTGCAATACCAATACGCTGTCTTTGACCACCGGAGAACTGTACAGGATAACGTGTTGCATGTTCTCTGGAAAGACCTACTTTATCCAGGATAGCATAGACTTTTTCATCCAGCTCTTTCTGATCTTTATACATATGATGAATTTCAAGACCCTGCGCAATGATTTCCTTTACCTTCTTACGAGGGTTAAGACATGCCATAGGATCCTGGAAAATCATCTGCATATTCTGCCTTAAGAAAGCTTCATCTTCTTTCTTCAGTTTTCCGGAGATATCATGACCATCAAAAATAATCTTGCCATCTGTAGGATCATACAAACGAATCAATGCTCTTCCTGTTGTGGATTTACCCGATCCGGATTCTCCTACAAGACCATAGGTTTCTCCTTCATAGATGTCAAAGGAAATACCATCTACTGCTTTTGTTGTATATGTTCTGGAAATCTTAAAGTGCTGTTTTAAACCTTCTACATGAAGGAGCGGTTTTGCATTGTAATCAATGTTCTTCATACTTTGCGCTCTCCTTTCTCATCTTTGCCATACGATCACGTAACTGTTCAGGCATCTCTACTTTAGGTGCACGTGGATCACATAGCCATGACGCCACTCTGTGTTTACCACCTACGTTGTACATTGGAGGTTCCTGCTTATAATCAATAGCCAGAGCATACGGATTTCTTGGAGCAAAGGCATCTCCCACCACTTTCTTTAACAGGTTTGGAGGAGTACCTGGAATAGCAAATAATCTTGTGGAATCTGTATCTGTATCCGGCATGGAAGCAAGTAAGCCCCATGTGTATGGATGACGAGGATCATAGAAGATTTCGTTAACATCACCCTTTTCAATAATTCTTCCTGCATACATGACATCCACATAGTCTGCCACCTTTGCCACAACCCCAAGGTCATGTGTGATATAGATAACAGCAATGTTATGTTCTTTCTGCAATCTCTGAATCAGTTCAAGAATTTTAGCCTGAATAGTAACGTCAAGAGCAGTTGTAGGTTCATCGCAGATCAAAATATCCGGATTACAGGCCAGAGCAATGGCAATAACCACTCTTTGACGCATACCACCAGATAACTGGTGTGGATATTCCTTAAATCTCTTTTCAGGATTTTCAATACCTACTTCCCCAAGCAAATCCAGAGCTCTTTTACGTGCTTCTTCCTTGCTTGTTTTTTCATGAAGGAGGATTGGTTCCATGATCTGTTTACCAATCTGCATGGTAGGATCCAGAGAAGTCATAGGATCCTGGAAAACCATGGCAATATGCTTACCGTTAAAACGATAACGAATTTCCTTCTGAGAAAGAGTTGTCATATCTACAGTTTCTCTTTCTCCCTGATCATTTGTAAAAGTATAATCAATCTTACCGGAATCAATACGACCATTACCGGCAAGAATCCCCATGATTGTCTTTACTGTAACAGACTTTCCTGAGCCGGATTCACCTACAATGGCAATAGTTTCTCCTCTGAACAGATCCATACGTACACCACGGATAGCCTTTACTCTGCCTGCAGTAGTTTCAAAAGATATGTTCAGATCACGGATAGATAATACTCTGTCTTTCTTTTCTCTGTTAATTAATGACATACTCTGTTACCTCAACTTTGTTTCTGATTTGGATCGAATGCATCACGAATACCATCGGCAAACAGGTTGAAACTCAGCATGAGCAAAGCTAACACGATGATTGGAGCAATCATGATATATGGATGAATCGTCATAGACTTATATCCATCTGAAATAAGTGCACCAAGAGATGCCTGAGGAGGAGTGATACCAAGACCTACGAAAGAAAGGAAAGCTTCGGTAAAGATAGCATTTGGAATAGAGAACATGGACATGACAATCAGCTGTCCAAAGATATTCGGCATGATATCTTTAAAGATAATATGGAAGGAACTTGCACCTAATGTTTTACTTGCAAGTACATATTCACTTTCTTTCAGTTTTAACATTTCAGCACGTGCGATACGTGACATACCAATCCAGCCTGTAATCATCAGGGCAAAGATAATGGTTAAGATACCTCTTGGTAATACAAGGCCGAGTAGAGTAACTGCAACAAGAGTAGGAATACCATTCAGCACTTCTACAATTCTCTGCATAACCATATCTACTTTACCTCCGAAGTATCCGGAGATAAGACCATAAGACATACCAATAACAATATCAATGGCTGCAGCAGAGAAGGCAATAATCAAAGATACACGTGTACCTTCCCATACTCTTGTAAATAAATCTCTACCGTTAGTGTCTGTACCAAACCAGTGATAGATATCTGTAAACCCTTTTGCAGCATACACATTCTTACCATTTTCAATGCCTCTGAAGAAACCAATTTTTTCAAGTCCCTGAATACGAGGAGGTAAAGACTGTTCTGCCTGTACAATTGCTTCACTGGCATAGCCGGAAAACATCGGGCCAAAGATAGCTAAAAGTATAATAATCAGAATAATGATAAGACCTGCAACGGCACCCTTATTCTTTTTGAAATGTAACCAGATATCTCTTGCAGAAGAAGTAGCAGCATAGGTTTCATCCACAAGCTTCTTATCCTGCTGTACAAAAACGAAATCTTCATCATTGACATCTTCCAGTACTTCATTTGTAAGAACAGGTTCCTGAGCATGAATTTCAGACATATTACTTACCCTCCTTTGCAACACGGATTCTAGGGTCAATAATTCCATACAGAATATCTACACCCAGCATCATAAAGATATACAGAGCGGAATATACGAAAGCACACGCCACAACTACGTTATAGTCATTACTCTGAATGGCCTGTACCATCAGCATGCCGATTCCAGGAATGGCAAACACTTTTTCTACCACCATGGATCCTGTCAGCAGGTTGATTAACAATGGTCCCATAATCGTAACAATAGGAATCATGGTATTTCTTAAAGCATGATGGAAAATCAATCCTTTTTCCTTCACACCCTTTGCCTGTACAAGAGCAATATAATCACTTCCAAGTACATCAATCATTTCAGAACGTGTAAAACGTGAAATGTTGGCAATCGGGAACATGCTTAATGCAAGCGTTGGTAATATAGTGGAACTGAATGGTGCACTTGCATTGTACAGAATTGGTGTCCACTGAAGTTTAAATCCAATATAGAAAGCTAATAGTAATGCAAATACATAAGAAGGTACGGATACACCCAGTACAGAAACCACAGAACATAGAGAGTCAATCCATGTATTATGATTCAATGCTGCGGCAATACCCAGCAGTAAACCAATAATAGAACCAACCACAAATCCCTGTGCACCGATACGAATAGATACCATTAAAGGACCTTTGATCATATCCGCAACTGCTCTGTTTTTATTTAAGACGTAGGAGACACCAAGATCTCCCTTAAACATATTCACAACATATTTTGCAAAACGAACAAAGAATGGCTGATCCAGTCCGTATTTTGCATACAGTACCTGTTTTTGCACTGCTGTTAACTTTTCATCATTGAACGGAGAACCCGGCATATATGACAACATGAGGAATAATACAAATAAAATTACCATCAATGTCAAAATGCTCATCAGGACTCGTTTTGTTATATATTTCGACATATTTGATCCCCTTTCCTAAAAATAACACAATAGAGCGGAAAACCGCTCTATTGTATAAAATGATGTATTCACTAAGCTTCTTTAGCTACATAACGATAGGAATCAACGCCACCATTATGGAACTGAACACCTGTCACCTTAGGATTGATCATCATAGCGCCACCATTCTGGTATACAGGAGCCATTGCATAATCATCGAGAAGAATCTGTTCAGCTTCTACAAGATCTGCCCAACGTTTTTCAACATCTGCAGCATCTTCACCAGTTTCAGCCTTGTTCATAAGTGCATTGTATTCTTCATTGCTGTAAGAACCTGTATAACCTGCACGGTCAGACTTATAGATATCCAGGAATGTCTGAGGGTCAGCATAGTCTGGTCCCCAACGTGTTATACCCATCTGATATTCATGATTATTCATATTTTCAAGTCTTGTCTTCTTAGGTACGGAATTGATTGTAATTGTGATACCAGGAAGATTTGTCTGTAACTGCTGCTGAATATTTTCAGCCACTGCCTTACAAGATTCAGAATCTTCTGTCAACAGTTCAAGAGTAACATCTCCTCCAAGAGCTGCCTTTGCTTTTTCATAAGCTGCCTTAGCACCTTCAGCATCAGCTGTTGTCTTTAAGATTTCTCCGGATGTTTCACGGAAATCATCACCGCTTGGTCCATAAGCAAATTCCTTAGGAATGTATCCTGTAGCAGCAACAGAACCATCTTTCAATACGTCATCTGCAATAGACTGACGATCAATACCTTTGGAGATAGCTTCACGAAGATCTTTGTTCTGGATAGAAGCATCTTCGAAACAGAAATCAAGTCTCCATCCATAACCTGTCAGACGTGTTGTGAAACCTTCAGTATCTTTATAAGCATCTACCTGTTCGGATGTCAGCTTAACAACATCGATGTTGCCCTGCTGATATTCCATCATGGCAGACTGTGTATCCTGCAGGAACTTGAATGTCACATCACTGCCGGAGATACTGTCCGCATCCCAGTAATCTTCGTTCTTTGTGAATGTGTACTGGTTACCTGCACTCCATTCTGTCATTGTATAAGGTCCGCAATAAATTAAATCATCTACAGAACCTACAGCATAGTCACTTCCCTTGGATTCATAGAATTCCTGGTTGAGTGGGAAGAAAGAAGGGAATGCCATCAGACCCAATAAGAATCCGCATGGCTGATTCAGATGTACAACGAATGTAGAATCATCTGTAGCTTCAATACCAAGATCTTCTACTGGTTTAGTACCTGCCACAACATCAGCAGCGTTTACTACACCGATAGTATCCATGATAAAGTTATATTCACTTGCAAGTTCCGGACTTACAAGTCTTCTCCAGCCATAAACGAAATCGTTTGCAGTAACAGGAATACCATTAGACCACTTGATACCATCTCTTAAGTGGAATGTATATGTTTTACCATCTTCGCTGACATCATAAGATTCAGCAAGATCAGGAACAGGCTGTTCATTTTCATCCAGTCTTAATAATCCAGCTTCACACATTGTATGCATGATGAAGGAGTTTCCGTCTGTTGCGACCTCATAGTCCATTGTGTTTAAGTCTGCATCCATCGCAACTGTGATTGTTCCGCCTGTGGATTCTGTTCCACCTGTGGAAGAAGTAGAAGAGCCACAACCAGCAAGCATTGCACCGGTCATTGCTACAGCAAATGGCTTTTTCCAATTCATACTATATTTCCCCCTTTCGAAAATACATTTTGAATTTTATGCCTCAAAGAAAATGTTGTAAACAAAAAATGTCGAATTTTCACAAAAATGTGAAAGAAATATGAAATAACTATGAAACATTTTTCAGAAATGTGCGCTTTTAAAACTAAATTTCCTTATTTCATCAGCTTTTTTTTGAGATTTCTCCTCTTCAGTGAATTTTTGAAAAATTTTCAGAAGACAAAAAAAAGACATTCAGATGAATTTCCACGAATGTCTTCTGTATACCTTTTATTGCCTCAAAGAAAGTTTCTTCGTACATAGACAACTTTACCAAGAATACGCACAGGTAAAGTTTCCACTTCTTCCGGTGTAAAGAATTTAGAGGCATATACCGGATTGGCAGGTTCCAGAATCATCAGATCCTGTTTGAAATACACTCTTTTCACAGTCACTTCTTCTCCTACCATCACCACACCAATCTGTCCTGATTCCAAAGAATCACACATCTTTACAAACAGATAATCCCCTTCATAGATATGGGCACCTGTCATGGAATCTCCCGTCACACGTAAAAAGTAATCTCCTTTTTTTGCATCTGTACGTCCTGTTTCCATATACCCTTCTATATCCTGTTCTGCAGGAAGATTATACCCAGCCTTTACAGTACCCAGAATTGGTTTAAAACATTCACTTTCTTCCAGAACTTTATCTATATTACAGTCCAGCACTTCTGCAAGTTTGGCCTTTGTACCGTTTTTAAGTTTTAAGCTTTCTCCATTCAGCCACCTGTAATATGTGGATACAGATACTCCCAGCAATTGTGCCATCTCTTTATGATTCAGGTCCTTCTGTTGTTCATACTGCAGTAACAATTCACATAATATCATTTTTATCACCACCAGAATTATAAAATGCATTGCACTTTTGCACAAGTAAAAAGATAACAGCTTTATAAATTCCCAAATCTATATTGCTTTTAGGAATATGGATTTCATACAATACAGATACGGAGGTACACATGGCAAACAAAATGTATTTATGTATTGATCTGAAATCCTTCTACGCCTCTGTAGAATGTGTGGAAAGAGGCCTGGATCCTTTCACCACCAATCTTGTGGTGGCAGATCCTGCAAGAGGTGGAGGTGCTATCACCCTTGCCGCAACACCTGCCATCAAAAAACTCGGAGTACAGAGCAGAGGCAGAATCTATGAAATTCCCAAACATATCCACTACATCATCGCTCCACCAAGAATGTCGTTATATATGCAATATTCCGCAAAAATCTACAGTATCTTTCTGAAATGGATTGCAAAAGAAGATATCCACGTCTATTCCATAGATGAAGCTTTTCTGGATGTCACACCTTACCTTGCTTTATATAAGCAAACCCCAAAGCAGATAGCCAGAGCTATTTTAAAGGACATTATGAATGAAACTGGCATTACCGCCACCGTAGGTATCGGTACAAACCTTTTCCTGACAAAAGTAGCCCTGGACATCACCGCTAAGCATACAGCGGATAATATGGGCTATCTGGATGAAGAAACCTTCCGTCATACCCTGTGGCATCACACGCCTTTAACCGACTTCTGGATGATCGGCCCCGGTACCCAAAGAAGGCTGGAAAATCTGGGCATCAGGGATATGTATGGTATTGCACATTGCAACCAGAATATCCTGTATAAGACTTTTGGAGTCAATGCAGAATATCTGATAGATCATTCCTGGGGAAAAGAAAGCTGTGAAATACAGGATATCAAGTCCTATTCACCTTCTTCTGCCTCCATGTCCAATTCACAGATATTATTTGAAGATTACAGCTATATAGATGCCTATCTTGTCATGAAGGAAATGGTAGAAACCAACGTATTAACATTGACGGCAAAACATGTTGTCACAAGTCATGTCTCACTGTTCATCGGCTATTCCAAAAATGTACATCCCGCCGCAAGAGGAAGTCATAAACTCACATGCAAAACCAATGCCTATCACATTTTGTTAGCAGAATTTAAAACATTATATAAGAAAATTGTCAGTCCTCAGTACCCTGTCCGTCAGATTGCCATCTCTTTTGGAAATATTGAAGACGAGTACTATGAGCAATATGACCTGTTTCAGGATCAGACACTAGTAGAAAAAGACAAACAGTTGCAGGAAAGCCTTGTGACCATCAAACAGAAATACGGAAAAAATGCCATTCTAAAGGGGATGAACCTGTTGGAAAAGGCTACCCAGAAAAAACGGAACACATTAATAGGAGGACATAATGCCTAGAACAAGAGCACAGCGTGCACAGCAATTTCAAGCCTATGATGCGCTCAAAGGCTTTACGGAATTACTGCACGAAAAGGAAAGAATTGTCATACAGAAAAAGGATCTCTCTGAAGATGACTATGAAGAATTAAACGAAAAAGCTTCCAGATTACAGACAGGAAAGATGGTTTCCATCATACATTATGATAAAAACGAATATGTCAAAACTACAGGCATCTTATCCAGAATAGATCCAGAAATGGGATATCTGCAGATTGTCAAAACAAAGATAGCATTAAAAGATATCCTGCATATTGAGATTCCATAAGAAAAAGAAGTATCCCTCTCAACACGAGAAGATACTTCTTTTCTTATGTCTTATTTGTTGTCAGCGTCAATAGAGTTAGCAGCTGTTCTACCGGAAACGAAGATTTCAACGATAGCATTACCACCTAATCTGTTGCCACCGTGGATACCACCAGTAACTTCACCTGCAGCATATAAGCCTTCGATGACATTACCCTTAGAATCCAGTACATGACGATCTGTATCTACTTTGATACCACCCATTGTATGGTGAGTAGATGGAGCCATAACACGGATACGCAGTAATGTGCCTTCTAATGTGTAGTTGCCATTGTCATCTACTGTACCAACTGTAACAGTGGACTGACCCTTAGCTACACCATCACTTGGCTGTTTACCTGCAAGGATGTCCTTATCATAGGCTTCAATTGTACTGTAAATATCTTCAGGCTTAGCTTCCATGCCATATTTATCCAATACTTTCTGCATTTCTTCAGCACTGGATACATAGTATACTCTGCCTTCTACATCATCATGAGAGATTTCTACAGCCTTTGTGCCTTCATACTTATCATATGGATATGGATATGTGATAGCTGTATCTGCATTTGTGAATTCAAGGAATACACCCTGAGCTCCTTCAGCAGAAATACCATTCTGGAATTCACCTAAGGACAGAACATCACGTTCAGCAGATTCGTCAACGAAACGCTTACCTGTTGTAGGGTTGATATATACACCGTATAAACCATTACCGAAAGCAAGGTCACCATTATCTACCCAGGAGATAGGCATCATCTGTGTATAACCCATACCAACTGTATCCGCATCAGCTTCCTTGGCCATTTCAATACCATCACCAACTAAAGAAGATCTGTTAGTTGTCTGTGTTGTCTTTGTGATGTAAGAGGAATCCCAGTATTCATTGGAATCCATAACTTCTTCGATATTGGAAGCATAACCACCTGTAGCTAATACAACACCCTTATTGGCATGCATTGTAACTTCTGTACCATCATACATCTTACCTGTAACACCTGTAACCTTACCATCTTCAATGATCAGATTTTCA
Organism: uncultured Bulleidia sp.; assembly: GCA_934757945.1. Lineage (GTDB taxonomy): Bacteria > Bacillota_I > Bacilli_A > Erysipelotrichales > Erysipelotrichaceae > Bulleidia. The sequence goes on from CAKVLT010000002.1 coordinate 18,514, forward strand.
GCTTTTACTCTTGTGAGAATCTTGTTGTCAGAAGCTGTCTTGGATGTCTTTAAAATCGTATTTTCTGTAGTAGCAAAATAGGTTCCCCAGTTACCTTTTCCATCCAGTTCGCCATTACCATCAAGGTCACAGCCAAGGTTAACGTTTTCTCTGTACCATAAAGCACCAATCAATGTAATAGCTAAGTTATCATTGAACTTGGCACCCTGATCTTCCAGCCATGTCTTTAAATCAGTACCTTCTTCACAGAACTGTTTTACAAGATCATAATCACCATAAATCCAGGAAGACTTATCATTGGACTGTCTTAATCCACCATAATATGTCTGGAAAATATGTAAGTTTACAGTAGAGAATAAAGTAAGATCTGTTTCCTTAGCACCTGCAGCAATCTTTGGATCAGCATAATCTACATATGCCTGAATTTCCTTCTTAAGAGCCTTTAATGTATCAAGATATTCTGCATGAACACCGGCTTTGGAAATTTCACTGATTTCACCAGGAACATATTCCTTATCTTTGAAGTAGTCTTCATCGAATGGTTCTTCATTCCAGTTCAGAATTGTCTTTAAAGTTTCCAGCTGACCCTGTGCAGCCTTTACCTTATTGTATTCTTTTCCGTCATAATCCCATACAGCTGTAGTAGCTTCAGGATCATTTGCGTCCCATACCAGGTAGTTCATAACAGCCTGGAACTGACCGCCGGATACCAGTGTATTACCACCAACTTCAGCATTTTCTTCTAATACAACAACACTGTCACCATTCTGAGCAGCCTGCGCAGCAGTACCCATACCGGCACCACCAGCACCAACAACTACTACATCATAAGTTTCTTCAATTGGGTCAGCTGCTGTATGAATCACAGTATTTGTCTTGAATCCGTCAAGATCACTTGCCTTAGCCTGTTCAGCCGCATCATTTAATGCGTCTTTAATTGCCTTGGATGTGAATGTAGCACCGGAAACGGTATCTACACCGGAACCATTAGCAGCCTTGACATCTTCAAACATAATTTCGTAAGCAGGAGTACCTACACGATCTGTTTCCTTGGATTCCTTTACCTGAATATCGGAAATACCATCTTCAGTAAATGTAACATCCAGAGATACAGGACCATTGTAACCTTCAGCCTTACCTGTGTATGTACCAGCTGTATAAGTAACCGGAACATTTTCATGTGGTTTTGCACTGCCTAAAGCATCTACGTCAACACCACCGGACTTTAAAGCTTCGGTAACAGCTTCCATAATTGCATCAGAAGTAACAGTAGCTCCGGAAATCGCATCAACATTTGGTGTGTTTGCATCAACGATTGCCTGAGGAATCTGTTCCAGTGCAGGATCAGCAATACCAGGTGTTTCATTTTGATCTGTAACAGTTACAGATTTGATCTGTCCATCGGAATAGACTACTTCAACAGTAACATCACCCATTTTACCATTATGAGATGTACCTGTGAGAGTCTGACCGGAATCCTTCTTAGAGCATCCCGGCAGCGTTCCAAGGGCAAGGGCTGTTACGAATAATCCAGTAACAGCAGACTTGTAGCCAACATTTCTAGCCATAGTAATTTTCCCTCCAAAAAAACTTGCAAATTATTTCACAAATTTATACTATATTTTTAAACCCTGTAGTGGGTACAGAGTCAATGCTTTTTCTATAAAAAATAGTTAAAAAGAGGGAAAAAAAGAGGAAACACCTATGAAAATCAACGAGCTTTCCAAAATCACCTTTATTCACCCTGAAACAATACGTATGTATCGCAAGATGGGATTACTGCATCCAAAAAAATTAGAAAACGGGTATTATGAGTATTCCACACAGGATTTCGTTTCTCTTGTCTACCTCAGAAAACTCAGAGAATATAATTTTTCTATTGAAGAAATACAGGAATATGAAGCTTCCTCCTATCAGGATCTTTTACAGGCATTAAGTCATAAAGAAATTGAACTCATGCAGAAAATAGAGTCACTAAAGAATGTATTGAAAAGCATCAGCGGAGAAAAAAGGCATATTTCTGAAGTAATGCATTTACACGGCAACAGTGCTTCCATCATTCAGTCTGTAGATGATAAATATGATTTCTATTCCAAATCCTCTTATTTTCCTCAGCAAAACATTCCATCCTTCTATCTCAACACCACAAATCCAATTTTTATATCTAAAGACATCTTAAACGGCCCAATAGAAGACAAAATTATTCCTATTGAAGTAGGCATAGGCACTTATAAATATATGCTGGATAATTATGATATACATGCAGAAACTTTGCCTGTTGATTATGTACTGGTACCTAACGGAAAGCAGATATGTCAGAGTTTGACATTATCTTCTTTTACCAATATCAATATACTGGATCTGAAACCAATGATGTCCTTAGCTAAAAAGCATCACTTCACATTTATCAGCGATACCACAGGGTATCTTGCAAGAATACGTTATGTAAACAACCATCCTGTGTATGATTTCAGAATCCGTGCATGTTATGAAAAGAACCCTGTTATTGATCCTTTAACGCAGTTCTGAAGCAGACTGTAAATTTTTTAAAAATATTTTAAAAAAGTACTTGCATTATTATAGGGGGTTTAGTATTATAAGTGAGCGCTGATAAGGACAACAAAAAAAGTTAGCACAGTGCGCTTGGCAGAAATTGAGGAAATACTCAAGAGGCCGAAGAGGCGCCCCTGCTAAGGGCGTAGGTCGGGAAACCGGCGCGAGGGTTCAAATCCCTCTTTCCTCGCCATACATTGGTTCTGTGGAGTAGTGGTTTATCTCGTCTCCCTGTCACGGAGAAGATCGCGAGTTCGAATCTCGTCAGAACCGCCATTTGCGAGTGTAGTTCAATGGTAGAACGTCACCTTGCCAAGGTGAACACGGCAGTTCGATTCTGCTCACTCGCTCTGAAAAATCTTGTCGAAAGACAAGATTTTTTTATACTCTTTCTTATTTAAAAAGATGAGGTTACCCTCATCTTGCATGAATAGCATAGAAATCAAAAATATCTTTCAGATACCTTTCAAAGATAGCATCCGGTGTGGAGAAGATTTCATGTTTGCTGTTCTTCACTTTAACAATCGTCACACATCTTGTTTTTTTCTTTAAAAGATTCTGTGCAGCATTCTGTACCATGGAATCATATTCTGCCTGGAACAATAATACCGGCGTTTTCAGCTTTCCTGCATTTTTCATCATGTTAATGCAGGCAACTCTGGCTGCTTTTGCCCATCTCCATGTTGCACCCCATGTCTGGTAGGCTGAATCTTTCAGACGAAGATTAAACTGATAGGAGTATCTTTCTTCGTCTGTACTGCTGCTTTCATTGTACCCGTATTTACCCGTCCATCCGCTTTGACCTGGCGCATAGTCATCATCCAGACGTTTGACATTGGCATACACACCTGCAAGATCAATAATCTGCGTAGGAATAGTACCGTAATTTATGGCAATCATAGGAGAAGACAATACTGCACAGGCAAAATCGTCAGGATATTTTTCCATATATAAAGTAGAAATACCTCCACCCATAGAATGAGCAAACAACATCTTCTTTTCATTTTTACAGATAGAAGACATATATTCATACATCACAGAAACATCCTGTACATACTCCTCAAAACTGCCAACAGATACTCTTCTGTCTTCATATTCATTCACATTGCCACTTTTACCATGACCTCTTAATTCCAGAAAGAACACGGAATAGCCTTCCTGGTAAAATCTGTAGAATACTTCATGGTATTTTCCAAAGAACTCGCAGAACCCATGAATCATCAATATAGCTCCTTTGGCGTGTTCATGAAGGATGTGATAGGTATTTAAAGGAATCTCATCCACAGAATACAATGTATCCTGTATGACATGCGTATTAATCCACTCAGTCAGATTCTTTTCCATAAAACACTTCTCTTGCAAGTTCCGGATAGTTGGTAATAATTGCATCTGCTCCATAGGCATCACATAACAACATCTGTTCTTTTGTATTGATAGTCCAGACATTGACATCCATGCCGGCTTCATGCGCATCTTTTACCATATCCTTAAACCGAATGTTATACCCTGCAGGATGTAAGGCATTCACATGGTATTTTTTTGCATATTCCACCACATCAATAATACCGTCACAATACAGGAAAGCCGTCTTAGCTTCAGGACACAATTGCTGAATACGTAAAATGGAATAGTGATTGAACGAAGAATAAATGACTCTGTCTTCAAATCCCATTTCTTTTGTCAGCTGCAAAATAGCTTCTTCAATACCCTCATAATCCAGTTCTCCCGTCTTAAGCTCAATATTGATCATCAGATCTGTAGGTTTCAGCAGCTCAAACACTTCTTTCATGGTTGGAATACGTACAGTACCTGCTTCAGGATGGGTTTTTGAAAAGTCCAGCTGTTTTAATTCCTCCAGTGTATAGTCTTTCACAAACCCTTTTCCGTTACTTGTACGGTCAACAGTTTCATCGTGACAGACTACAATCTGTTTATCCTTTGTAAACTGAATATCCAGTTCCACTCCGTCCGCCCCAAGCTCTGCTGCTTTCTTAAAAGATTCCAATGTGTTTTCCGGCATTGTCCCGGAGGCTCCTCTATGAGCCCAGATTGCGTGTTTCATATAAGCCTTCTTTCTCACATTAATGATTAAATGCATCAGGAAGATCGTTTTCCAGTAAAATCGTATCTTCCGGTGTGGCATTATTCCAGACATACTGGAATGCCTCTTTTACTTTACTGACAACCAGAACATTATCCATAGGAAATCCAACTTCCTGCAAACCTTCATAAATTGGTTTTGTCTGTGTCTCACCTACCAGAATAACTATATCTGCACACCCCTTCATCAAAGTCCCGAAGCGATGATTGATTTCGTTTTGTTTAGGCCCAAGATCTATCATACCTGGTGTGACAATAATACGTTTTCCAGGCATTCTGGATAAAACTTCCAGTGCCATGGCAGATCCACTCGGATTGGCATTAAAGGCATCATCAATAAATCTGTAGCCGTTAATTTTCTTCAGTTCCAGTCTGTGTTCCACCTGCTTCATAGTCTTACATGCACGTTTAATGACTTCCCAGGATACCCCAAGATGTCTTGCACATGCCACAGCAGATAAAATATTCAGAATATTCAGTTTTCCAAGCAGTTTTGTCTCTAACTCTACAGACTCCTCTTTAGTGACTACCGTAAAAGAGGAACCTGTTTTTGTATAGTGAATATTGACAGCTCTGTAAACCACATCTTCGCTGTCAATACCATAACTTACCACTTTGACAGAATTCTGTACTTTGTAGTTTCTGATAAATGCATTATCGTAGTTTAAAATGCCAAGACCGTCTGATGGAAGCTCTTCAATCATACGCATCTTTTCATGAACAATATTTTCCTGAGATCCAAAAGTATTTAAATGCTGAGGTCCTATGGAGGTCACCACCCCGATAGAAGGATGTACAAACTGCATCAGCTCTGAAATATCCCCCACATGATCTGCACCCATTTCACATACAAACACTTCATGAATAGGTTTCAGCATTTCACGTATAGTTCTTGTAATACCCATCGGTGTGTTAAAACTTGCTGGTGTCATCAGAGAATTGTACTGTTCACTCAGCATGGCCTGCATGATATTTTTGGTAGTTGTTTTACCATAGGAGCCTGTAATACCAATCTTAATCAGACCTGCATGATCATTCAAAATTCTTTTTGCATCATTGAGATAGCTCTTCTGTACAGCCTTTTCAATCGGTGTTGTAATCCACCCCACAGGGAAAATAAGAACCCATGGGGCAAACCATGCAAAAGCACATAACAGTGCATATCCAAAAGATCCACTGGAAAAAGCAAGAATACACACCATACACATAACGCTCAGTATGATCAGTACCGCTATCTGTCTTTTAACTCTTCCTGTATACACCAGTGGTTTAATATAGGTCTTTCCTTTTTCCATCGCAACAGAATATCCGCTCATCAGAACCAGAATCACCATGAATACAAAAACAGGAAAATGGAAAATTCCTGCAAGAAGACCTGCAAATACCATTCCCAAAGGAAGAACATTGGAAGGTATGAGATCCTGTACAGATTCTTTCATCCACCCTTTATATCTGCCTGTTTCATAACGATTCTGCTGAAACATATGCAAAGCATGTTTCGACGGAATACACATGGCAACGCCACATAATATACATAGTATCCACTTCATTTCATTACCCTTTCAAGAAAATATCTAATACTGCATTAAACCTGTCAGGCTGATGCCAGTACGCCCAGTGGTCATCTCCTTCAAAGATTGCCAGTCCTGCATCAGGCATTTTCTTTTCCATTTCCTGTCCCATCCATAAAGGAGCCGCAGTGTCCAGATTGCCCCATACAAGTAACACAGGACACAGTACATCTTTCAATACCGGTGTCACATCATCATTAACCACTTTAACAAAGGTAGGTTTCATAATCCCTTTGGCATTTCTGTAATCTTCACTTCCTGCATTTGCCTGTAGTTGCTGTAATTTCTTTGTGTTTCCTGTCACTTTCAGGAACCATTTCCCTGCTTTATAGGCATAAGTACGAATGTAAAAGTCTGCACCATGTTTCGGCTTAATACCCGCCGCACCTGTCAGGCACATCTTTTTCACATCATGATGCAACGCCGCATAACGGATTGCCACTCTGCATCCAAAACTGTGACCTATGATAACAGGCCCATCCAGATGTAACTGCTGCATAAAGTCTTCTAAAAACTGTTCATATTCAATAACACCCCAGGCAACAGGAGGCAACCCAGATTCTCCATGTCCCGGAAAGTCCAGACTGTATACATGATATCTGTCCTTAAAGTGTTCCAGAATCAGACTCATCATTTCCTTATTCTGACCCCATCCATGCAATAAAACCATAGGTTCCCCCTGACCTGCTTCAATATAGGCAGTCTTTACTTCTTTGCATGTCAGCCATTTTGTTGTATATGTCATTTTTTCTCCCCTGTCTTCTTTGATTTCTTGGAGTACTTCTTTCCTTCTTTCCAGATTCTGAAACATACCCCATCCTGTAAGTTTTCCGCATCCACATGATATCCATAAGATACACAGACTTTATGCACAATGGATAATCCAAGGCCAAACTTACCATCCGTACCTTTCTCATACGGCCTGAATATTCTTTCCAGATCATGATCAGCAATAGTTTTACCATCATTAATCACACACAATTCATTTTGTTTTAAAGTTACAAGAATATGAGTTTGCGCATATCGCAGCCCATTATCCATAAGATTCTCTATAACAATTCTCCAGGAATCCTCCGTACCTTGGAAAAACACATTCTTTTCTGCTTTCTTTTCCAGGGATATTTCCGGTCTTACCATCTTTAAAGAAAGCAATACCTGATCTATCACTTTATTCATATCCACTCTGGCACCTTTAGACTCCTCATCCTGAAGATACCCTACTTTGTTCAGCAGAATTAAAGACTGTACCTTTTTCTCCAGTCTGTCCGCATGTTCAATAATTACATCCACACTCTTTTCAAGAGTATCATACGGATAGATACCATCTTTAATAGCTTCCCCATAAGACTTGATTGTCGCAATAGGCGTCTTAAGGTCATGAGAGATATTCTGAACCATTTCTTCCTTTTCTCTTTGTTGTTTCTGAAGTTCAGAAGTCATATCCACAAGAGCAGTTGCGACTTCTCCGATGGCATCCTGACGTTTGACATTCAAGGTAGCCGGTTCATCATTTTTAATTTTGTTGATATACACTTTAATCTGATTTAAAGGTACGATTAAAGTAGATACCCATATCATCAAAAACACAAACAGAATAGACACAATCATGACATTCATATATACAACTGCATTAACAAGCGAAGTTCTGAATTGTGTTCTGTAGGTATTGTTAATGACTGAAACAAGATAGTTTCCATCTTTCAGTAACGTCATACTATACAGATAGGTAACACTTTCATCTGAGGCATTGGCAGATGGCACAACACATCTGTAATCCTGTGTCCCCGATTTTTCCAGTGCAGCTTTGATACGAATATCTTCTACCAGTTTTTCTTCAAAAATCGTATCCGGCATATGATAAAATTTACCATCTGTACTGTAGATACCATGAGAAATCAACTGAGAGGTACTTGTCACAGACAACTCATCAAATTCTCCTGTATAACTGTCTAAAATACCTTCCTGAGAGTTATGCAGTAAGCGAAACATTTCCGTTTCACTGAAAGAATCCAGAGAAGGTGATAAAAATGTAAAAATAAACAGAGAGAAAATAGACAGAAATACAAAGATAATCATTAAAAGCTGTTGTGTAAGAGATAACTCTCTCAGCCATAAACGTGCACGTTTCATCAGTTCATACGATACCCGTATCCGTAAATAGTACGAATACTTAAATTAGGTAACTTCCTTCTTAATCTACGTAAAGTATCATCTACCACTCTGTCACTGCCAAAGTAGTTGGTTTCCCATATCTTAGTAAGAATGTCTTCTCTTTGAAATGCAGTACCGCGATTATTCACAAACAGCATCAGGAGTTCAAATTCCTTGGTTGTCAGTTCAATCTGTTCATTCTGATAATAGACAGTTCTCTGTGCTTCATCTATTTCATAACCATCAACTTCAATACGTGAAGTATCCTCTTTATACGTTCTGCGCATGATGTTATTGACACGCAATACAAGTTCCTTAGGGGAGAACGGTTTTGTGATATAGTCATCACTGCCCTTTTCAAGACCGATGATTCTGTCAAACTCCTTATCTCTTGCAGACATGAAAATAACAGGCACATCTGGATTACAGGCACGAATTTCATCAATCAGATCAAACCCTGACTTATCTCCCAGCATAATGTCCAGAATCCACAGATGCACATCTTCATCATTGCTATGCACACTGGCTTCGTCAAAAGTCAGATAGGAACGCACTTCATATCCTTCTCTTTCAAGATATCTTTTTACCAATTCATTGAGATCTTTTTCATCTTCAACTATACTAATTACTTTTTTCATATTATTCACCAATAATATTCTACCACAAAATGCCTGTTGAAAAAGGGTACATCACGTACCCTTAATAACCTTATGTAACAGTTTACTGTTTATCCATTATTTGCACCATCTGAGGAAGAATCATTCGTCTCACCAAGAACGTTTAATTCATAGGTGGATTCTGTCAATTCATATCTGATTAAGCCATTAGATGGCTGATCTACCAGCAGAGGGAAATCCTGTGTACCAGGCTTGGCATCTTTCATGTCCACATAGACATAAATATCTTCTGCACTGATTTTATCAATATTTTCCTGTGTACCATAGACAACAACACTTGTAGTAGTCTTATTGTCTTTCTGAGAAGCCTTATAGTTATTGGTGTTATTCTGATAATTAATCTTTACACCATCCAGAGTCTTACTTGTTTTAGCCCCAAGTTTCACACTCATCGTCACCTGAGAAATAGAACTCGAGGAAACACCTGTCGGTAAAGTGATAGGTCTTAGAACTGTGGAATCTTTGGCAATCGTACTGGCATCAAGAGAAACTACTACTTTTTCAATGGAAGACAATACATTCTGAGGTCCATAGATGGTTACACTTTCCTGATCCATACCAACAGACGCAATGGCTTTATCGTTTGGCACTTCCCCTGTAATCTGAACTTCAATAGATACTGTCTTACTTGGAGAAGAAACAGGGACTTTGACATGCACTGTATCCGGAACGATATCCGCTTTTACCACCTGCCCTGACTGGTCATACGCCACAATCTTTGCGTCCTGTTCAAAGTCAGAGGACTGATTAGATACATCAATCAGCGCTTTAACGAAGGCAATAGAACTTAATGTGTCTTTGGAAGCACGTACATTGATCTTGTTGTATTCAAATTCCGGTGTTCCGATGGAATAAATAGGATCCATCTTATCCTGGTTAACTACATCATAAGACAGGTCAAACTGCTGTGTGGTTTTCTTTTTCAGCATGACAGTCACATTGCTTGGATCAACCTTAATATCCACATGGTCACCAAAGCCCTCACCCTTCAGCTTCACTTCATGAGTACCTTCTGTCAGCCCTTCAAGATCTGCTACAATATGTCCATCTGCATTACTCGCAGCTGTGACACCTGTCGCATCACCGATAAAGGTAATATTTGCAGTAGCAGGCAGGCCGGATAATTCAAATAAATCTGAATTATAATTAGCTGTTACAGCCACATTCACCTTGGACTTACTGGAAGTCATCTGTGTTCTGTAGGAAGATAAAGAAGTCGCATTCACTGTTGCAAACATGAACAGTGCCAGTATAAGTGCTGTCAGCTTGCTGTACTTCTTATTAAATAAAATCTTATCGAAGAAAGAAGAGAAGCTTCTGAAGATACGCAGGAAGTTTTCCTCCATACGGGCATATCCCGTAGCTACCTTCTGAGACTGATTGGCAATTTGCTGAGCAAGCTCTGTCTTAGCTTCCTGCTCCCTTTTTTTCTTATTCTGATTCTTATTCATTACTTGTCACCTCCAGTCTTTTTCTTTGAAGGTAAGTCTTCAAGCATATCAAACGCTTTATCTAATTCCGAATCAAACCCTACAACTTTGGAAATATCTATTTTTGTAGTATCAAACTTTTTTTCTTCTTCACTCAATCCGACATCTTCCACCTGTGTAACGGCCTGAGAAGCATTATGTTTCAACTTTGCCACAGTAGCTCTTCTTGCAGCAGCCACCTGTTCACTGGTCATTCTCTGTGCAGGTTCCGCCTTGACTTCAGGCAGTTTTGGAACAGATACTTTCTCTCTTACAGGCTTTTCTGCTTGACGTGTATATACTGTATTTTCCACTGCAGGTGTTTCCTTTACAACAGGTCTTTGAGAAGGTCTGTTTTCAACAAATACCGTTTCTTCCTGTGGAATAACAGGTTTTTTCACAGAAGGAAGTTCTTCCTGTCTGGAAACACTCATAGGAGTGACACGATTTCTGGTCTGTTTTGGATAGCTTGGTACAGGGCGATCATGTTTATGATTCTGAGGAAGCTTGATGCTTTCAGCCTGATGTTCCAGTTCTTCTATCTTCTCTTCAGGTTTTTCCGGCTGATGTTTTAAAGTCAGTGTTTCTTTAAGAGAAGCGGTCTTTTTCTTTTTAGGCGCAGGTTTCTTTCTGGAAGAAGTAACTTCTGTAGCCTCATCACAGATAACTCTTAAAAGATAATCTCTGAGCTCTTTTTCATTTACGTGGTAAATATGTCCTGCATCTGTAATAGAAACGTTACCTGTTTCCTCTGAAACAACCACCGTTACTGCATCACTGACTTCAGAAATACCCACAGCAGCTCTGTGACGAGCACCATATCTTCCCGGAAGATCCAGATTTGTCGGCGGGAAATACGCACTTGCACATGCAATCTTATCCCCCTGGATAATCACAGCACCATCATGTAATGGTGTTGTGGTCACAAAGATACTTGTCAGAATTTCCGCCGTGACATCAGAATTTAATCTTGTGCCTGTAGATATATAGTCTTCCAGTGACTGACTTCTTTCGATGGAAATCAATGCCCCTGTCTTATCTTTACTCAATAACATTACTGCTGTCACAATCTGATCTACAAGTTTTTCTCTTTCATTTCCAGAAAGTGTCACAATACGATTGAAGACATTACTCTTACCCATTCTTTCAAGAATAGAACGTATTTCAGGCTGGAAGATAATAATCAATGCTAAAAATCCCCAGTTAATAAACATATCTGCAAAGTATTCCACTGTTTTCAAGCCCAAAAACTTGGATACAGCATCTACAATCAGAACAAACAGAATACCCTTGAAGATTTGTACAGTTCTGGAGTTATTACGTACAATACGCAACACATAATATATAATGAACCACACAATAAAGATGTCGGCTAATGAAAGAATCAGCTTAAGAACATTGTCCATCGTCCATGTAAAATTTAAAATTGGCAAGTGAGATCTCCTCCTTCCACACAGTCTGTCTGTATTATACCATACGACTCTTTAAAAAAGACACTGCACCAGAAACATGTAAAGAAATGTTCCAGCAAGAACAGAAAGAATCGTATTCTCTTTCCACTATTGCAAAACAACAATCACTATACAGGAAACAGCTTCTGGAATACCATAAGGATAAGAGAATATCTCTACACTTTTCAAACAGTACACCACCAGCATAATCATGGAAGCATAGGTAATACCTTCTGCAAATATTCCAGTGCTGAAGGCAATGCCTGCTTTCCGTTAAACACAAGAAAAGAAAATGCTCTGATACACAAAGTCACAACACTCATAATCACAATCAGCACAACACTATACATGTGCTTCCACCTTCTTTCTGCATACTAAAAGAACTGCAATAATTCCTGTCATGGACGGAATCAGAAACACTCCGGTCCCAAATATCATCAGACACAATACAGTCACCACCGTTCCAGCAACAGAAGGAAAAGCAGTTGGACTGTGCTTGAGCTGATTTACTACTGTCACCAGGAATAAAGCCGTCATGGAAAAATCAATACCTGTCGTATTCACCTGCACAAAAGAAATGAAGATTGCACCGGCAAGAGTTCCAAGAACCCAATAAAACTGATCCAGAGCAGACACAAAAAAATATTATTTTCCCTTTTGGCATCCTTCAGGCACATTTCCATCACACACAAGAGAGTACGTTTCATCCGTCAAAGAGAAAATAAGATATGGCCTGTACGGCTTTGTGTCCTTATATTTATCCAGCATGGCAATACTATAAAACATATGTCTGGCATTAACTAAAAGTGTCATAAATACTGTAGTTAGCATTCCTGCCTGCGCAGTAATCAAAGAAACACCTGCATATTGCATGGATCCTGCATAAACACATAAGGACATGGCTAAAAACATACCTGTACCAAGACCTGTATCATGCGCCACAATACCAAATCCCATACCTAAAACAATATATCCCACCATTACAGGTAAGGTTGTTATAAAAGCTTTTTTGAATGTATACATACCGACCTCATTCAGAAGAATTCCTCTTCTTCCATATGAATTTATAGATTACGCACACAACCCTTATTGTCAATGACAAGGTATGCTTATTTTCTCTGTTTTCAGAAAATATTTTTTGGAAAAGAAAAAAGTAATTTTGTTTCATTTCCAACCTAAAAAAGTCCTTCTGCAAGGACTTTACACGCATTAAATCAGTTTTAAGTATTCAAAGGCTTTTGCAAGACCATCATCATCTGTAGCAGCTGTAACATAATCTGCAGCCTTTCTTGCGACTTCCTCTCCATCTCCCATAGCTACGGAATACCCTGTAATTTCAAACATTGGCAAATCTACAGAGGCATCTCCGAAACTGATGGTATTCGCTTTATCTTCATGGAGATATTCTAATAAGAACTCAATAGCCGCAAGTTTATTGACACCTTTTGGTGAAGTATCACCATAAGTGGCCTTTCCTGCTTCTCCGCCCCAGAAACCAACAAACATATCTTCAAATTCTTTCTGTGCATCCAGATAATCCTGCCAGTTGTCCAGCATAAAGGAAATCTTATTCACGTCATCTCTGTACGGAGACTGATGATAGATCATTTCATCAAAGAACTTACCATAACTGATTTCCTTACCATATTGCTTTCTGTATCTGTCTGCGACACATTGTCTGTATCCTTCTGAAGGATAAAGTCCTGAATTACATTCCAGATAGAATTCATGGTTATTCTGTTTGCACCAGTCAACCACACGTGTGCACTGCTCCAAGGACAATACTTTATGATAAATAATCTTACCTTCGTGTTCTACATAACATCCGTTACCACCAATGATACCGTCCAGGCCGATTTCCAGAATATCCGGATAAATCTCTGCCAGACTTCTTCCTGTGCAGATATACACTTTGTGTCCGTTCTTTCTCGCCTGTCTGATTGCCTGTTTAGCTGATTCAGGCGGTTCATTTTTCACAGGAGAACACAATGTGCCATCCACATCCACAAATAAAATTTTTCCCATAGGTCACCTCACAATCCGATTGTAACAAAAGATGTTATAATGTTGCAAAGGTCATGAAAGGAATGAAACAAAATGACGGAATTCTACGAACAGGTAAAACAAAGATTGATTCAATATGCCAAAGTCAATACAGAATCCACATTTCACAGCTCTACCACCCCTACAACCATGCACCAGCATGATTTAGCCAAAGTTCTTTATGAAGAACTGCAGACTATCGGGGTGGACAGCACATACTACGATGAAGAAAACTGTGTAGTCTATGGTTTTCTGGAAGCCAACACAGACAGCGGTAAAGCCATTGGCTTTGTCACGCACATGGATACTGCTCCTGATGCCAGTGGAGAAAATGTAAAGCCATGGGTACTGGAAAACTACGATGGTTCTGATATCCTTTTAAACAAAGATAAAAATATTGTCATGAAGGTAGAAGACTTTCCTAATTTAAAGAACTATGTCGGACAGGATCTTATTTTGACAGACGGCACCACTTTATTAGGTGGTGATGATAAAGCAAGCATAGCTGCTGTCATGACTTTGCTGGAATATCTGGTAAAACATCCTGCAATCAAGCATAACCTGATTGCAGTGGGATTCACTCCGGATGAAGAAGTAGGAGGGCTTGCAAGAAACCTCGATCTTGAAAGATTCAGAACACCTATTGCCTACACATTGGATGGAGACTATCTTGGATACTATGAAGATGAAACCTTCAATGCCTCCATGGCAACCATTGAAATTCATGGTCGATCCGTACACACCGGCACTGCCAAAGGCATCATGAAAAATGCCGTGGATATTGGCAATGCCTTTCTCAATTATCTTCCAAAACTGGAAAAACCGCAGTATACTGAAGGAAGAGAAGGCTTTTACCACAATGTCAGCTTCAATGGCAATTGTGAACATGTCACCATGGAAATCATTGTAAGAGACCATGATGCCCTGCAATTTGAAATACGCAACAAAACCTTAAAGACAATTGTGGCTATGCTAAATAAAGAATATGGTGAAGACACTGTCACCATGGACTTAAAGATTCAATACAAAAATCTGAAGGAAGTCATTGATACTGTTCCATTTATGATTCCGTATCTTGTACAGGCTATTGAAAAAGCCGGTGTAGAGCCAAAATGTCTTGCCTTCAGAGGAGGAACAGACGGTTCTGCCTTAAGTCACAGAGGATTACCATGTCCAAATCTTTCCGCAGGGTATGAAAATGCTCACGGAAGATTCGAATACGTACCCATTCAATCTATGGAAAAGAACGTGGAAATACTTTTAAACCTCATCGATATCTATGCACATGCTGAATAATATGATAGAAAGGATAAGAACACATGTACAAAACAGAAAACTTTAAAGCAGACGATTTCAAACCTGCGCGCTTCGAATCTCAAGGTAAAATCACACTTCACGGCGAAGAAATTTCTTACCACACAGTCTCTGAAGACAATGTCTTCTATTCTCCTGAAGGAAAACCGTTAGCTTCCATCTTCTCCTACTCTTATTTTAAAGATGGCGTAGAGGACACAAGCACACGCCCTGTTATCTTCGGATATAACGGAGGCCCTGGCAGCTCCAGTATGTATGTACATACTGGTTTCTTAGGAACAAGAAGAATCGCATATGGCGAACCTGACAGGCCAACTGCGTTTGGTCCATATGACGTTATTGACAACCCTGACTGTTTACTGGACATTGCAGACCTGGTTCTGATTGATCCTGTAGGTACAGGGTATGGTGTATTAATTGATGAAAGTGAAGAAAGCAAGAAACAGTTTTTAGGTATTGAACAGGATGCCGAAGCTTTATTAAATTTCATCGAATCCTGGTGCAGAAGATATAACAGAGGTCTTTCCCCTAAGTATCTTGTAGGAGAAAGCTATGGATGTACACGTAGTGCCACAGCTGCAGGTATTGCCGCAACAGGAGGTAAAGACAGAGTGTATGGTATCAGCTTTGATGGTATCGTTATGATTGGTAATACTGTAACTGTTGGTAAATACTTTGGAGAAAACATTCCTGTAGAACCAAGTGTTATCGGCTTTCCTACCTATGCAGGTGTCAACTGGTTCCATAATCACCCAACAGACCAGTCTGTAGAAGAATTTGTTGCTGAAGCCAAGGCTTTTGCTGATAAAGACTATGTACTGGCTCTGTATAAGGGAGAAGCTGTTACTGAAGAAGAAAAAGAACATATTCTTGAAAAGGTTAGTTACTATACAGGTGTAAGCAGAGAATATCTGATTCGTCATGGATTGAAGATTGATGACGACGATTACAGACAGGAGGTGCTGAAATCTCAGGGTAAAGGTGTATCCCGTTATGATGGTCGTATGACACGTCCATTACTGGAACCGGAGATGGATGAAATCAAGAAAGGTCTGTGGGATGACGCTACAGCTGACAGATATGACACTTACTTCTATGCCGCTTTAACAGGTGATTTACTACCAAGACTCAATGTAAAACTGGACAGAAACTACATTTCCTTAACCAACTATTATAAAAACTGGGATAAGGACGCGCCAAACGGTACAACTGCAGAACAGTTACGTAATGCTATGACAAGACGTCCAGGTATGCGCACCTTCTTTGCCAACGGCTGGTTTGATTTGTGTACAGAATTCGGCTATGTATGGCACACACTGGATCATGCAGGTTTACCAAAAGACAGAGTCTGTTGGAAAGGATATAAGAGCGGTCATATGATTTACATCGGAGAAGAAAATATTCATGAACTTTGTGCAGATATCCGTTCCTTTGTACTCGGAAACGATCCATCTAAATAATGGCTAACCAAATTCCTGTTGCGTTTATACCAGCTTTGATTGGGACGAACTATTGGATTTCTGTAAAATGATAAAGAGGATTGAGCAATGCTAATTTGCTTAATCCTCTTTTCAGCTTATACCTATGTTTTAATGTTGTTAGTGTTGTGATATGTTGAAGCAGTTTTGATTGTTATATAAGTGAAAGAATTTATAATACTGTCGAAATACTTATGTAAAAGATTTAAGAAACTGATGCATTGCTCTATTTTTGTTTTTATTACAAACCCAGTAAGTCAAGATACAATAGGAATTTGGGTATCCTAAATAATCACAATGCCAGAGAAATCCGGCATTTTCTATCCCCGTCTTGTCTGTATTCTCTGTCCGACGTATAATGCTTGCAAAGAATACAGGAGAAAATATATGGAAAAATACAGAGCTTACGAAACTCTTCAGAAACTTGCCTTTGAAAGAGTCAGTGGTACAGACAAAGAACTGGAAGCAGCGCAATTACTTGTAAAAGAATGTAAGGCAATGGGTGTGGAAGCCCACATTGAATCCTTTGAAATTCCTGCTCCAGAAGTCACAAAAGTATCTTTGGCAATCACCTCCCCTACTTTCAAAGAGATATATTGCACAGGACAGGGAAGATCCGGTCAGACACCTGAAGAAGGAATAGAAGCACCATTCCAGTACATCTATAACGGTGAGGACGAATACATTGGTAATGTTCAGGGTAAAATTGTCATGACGACAGGCAGTATGACACAGGATCTTCGCAAGAAACTTATAGACAGAGGTGCTCTAGGATACATTGTCACATGGGGTGGATACTATGATGATGAAATCATGCAGACACAGGTTCCTCACAGATTTATACGTCCTGCAAAGGACGATGCCAGTAATTTTCCTGGTGTCATGATAAATCTGAATACAGCAAAAAAATTACTGCAGGAAAAACCCAAAACCATCAAAATGGTATTAAGACAAAACGGGGATACCAAAGGGGAATCACGTAATGTGGTTGCAGAAATCAAAGGATATGAAAAACCGCAGGAAGTAGTTGTATTCTCCGCACATTATGATTCTGTAGAATTCTCAGAAGGCGCCTGGGATAATGGCAGTGGTTCTGTAACCATCATGGAAATCTGTCATTACTTTGCCGAAAATCCACCAAAAAGAACTGTCAGATTTGTATGGTGTGGCAGTGAAGAAATCGGTCTGATGGGTTCCTGGGCATATTGCAAGCAGCACACAGAAAAATTAAAAAACATTATTCTGAACGTCAACTTTGATATGACAGGTGTATTGATGGCTAAAAACATGGTCTTCGGTTCCTGTGATAAAGGTATCATTGACTATGCTGTATTCAAAGGAAAGTTACATGGCATTCACTTTGATTCCAAAATGGGATACATGCCAAGTGACTGCACAAGTTTTGCCCTCAATGATGTTCCTGCAATGTCTTTTGGCACAGACTCTCCTAGAGGTGGTGCTGAAATCCACTCCAGAAGAGACACCATGGATGTTATGGATAAGGATGAGTTGGAAACCATCGTCAACTTCTGCTGTGAATTCGCTCAAGATGTGGTCAATTCTGTCATCAATCCGATTCCATCTGAAATTCCGGAAGAAATTGTCAAAAAGAAAGATGAGACACAGAAAAAATTTGGTCTTTATTAATCTAAAAAGAAAATCGTCGGATGTGCCACAATATAAAATGATCTCCGTAAGTAGTACAGAACGTTGACAGTTCTAATACCTCTTTAGGAGGTCATTTTATATTGGCTTTGCAGCTGTTCTTTTTTTGTTTATGCAAAAAAAAACAGATGAAGCACTCAAAGAATACTTCATCTTTCAAATAACTCATTATTTAAATAATATCTGATTCATCCGCAAAGGATGTATGTAACAGTTTATGCGCCAGTTCTGAGCCAGGTTCTTTCAAGAACTCTTCATACAGTTTCTGCACCGCAACAGAATCACAGGAGATTCTTGCACTCTTGTTATGATCAATTGCCTGAATGCCTTTTCTTCTTAACGCAAGAGTTTCTGCATATTTACCCTCTTTGGCTACAGGCTGACCACCACCATTGAGGCATCCTCCAGGACATGCCATGATTTCTATGAAGTGATATTGTTTTTCACCCTTACGGATACGTTCCATCACCTTACCGGCATTACCTAAACCTGAAGCAATACAAATAGACAGCTCTTTACCGCCTATCTTTACAATAGCTTCCTTAATACCGTCTTCATAGCCTGTTTCCCAGTTGATATTCCAAGGGGCATCCCCATCCAGCCATACACCAGCTGTACGAATAGCAGCTTCCATAACACCACCGGTCTGAGCAAAGATATCTGCAGCACCAGTAGATTCTCCTAGAGGAGAATCAAAGGTACCTTCAGGAAGATTGCGTATATCCAGACCATATCTTTTCACCATGGCAATAAATTCTTTTACAGTCATGGAGTAATCTGTCTGCTGAACACCATCTACCTTATTCTGTTCACGAGAAATTTCCTTCTTCTTAGCAGTACATGGCATCAAAGATACAACTACCATCTTCTTTGGATCAATGCCATATTTTTCAGCATACCAGGAACGTGCAATGGAAGAGAACATTTCCTGTGGAGATTTACATGTAGAAGGAAGATCCAGCATATCCGGATATTGTGTTTCAAGATACTTGATCCAACCAGGACAGCAGGAAGTAATCATCGGCAACTTTCCGCCTGATAACATTCTGTCTACCAGCTCATGTGCTTCTTCCATAATGGTAAGGTCTGCAGAAAAATTGGTATCAAATACTTTATCAAATCCCATGTATCTCAAGGCTGTAATCATTTTTCCTGTCACATCTGTTCCAGGCTCCAATCCGAATCCTTCACCAATGGATACACGTACTGCCGGTGCAGTCTGTACGATACAGAAAGTATCCGGATCTGTCAGTTTCTTTTCTATTTCAGGGGTATCTTCGTACTGCATTAAAGCACCTGTAGGGCAAACCTGTATGCACTGACCACAGTTAACACATTTATGGCCTTCTGAAATCACTGTCATGAATCCTCTTTGTGAAGCAGAAATAGCACCTACACCCTGAATTTCCTTACAGAATGCAGTACATCTGTTACACAGAATACATTTGGAAGGATTTCTTAAAATAGCCCCGAAATGATATTCTTTATTTTCCTGAGATAAAGGCCCTGCAAATTCCAGGTTGTTATTCACACCAAGTTTTGCGGACAACGCCTGTAATTCACAATCTCCGGATTTTCTGCATGTAAGACATGCATTTGGATGGTTGGATAACAGCAGTTCCACAATATTCTTTCTTTCCTGTCTTACTTTATATGAGTTAGTCTGAATTTCCATTCCCTCTTCAATATAGGTAGCACAGGCAGGACTCAGATTTCTTCTTCCTTTTACTTCCACAACACACACTCTGCAGGAAGCAGGACGATGTACGAAGTTACAGTCATCTTTCTTTAAAAAACATAATGTAGGAATATCAATGCCATGTTTTCTGGCAACATCCAGAATTGTCATAGAAGAATCTTCCTGCATGACAATTCCATTCATTGTAATAGTCTTTAACATAACATTCTCCCTTCTTACTTTTGAATAGCCTTCGGCTTAGCCGGGCAGACATTCAGACAGCTTCCACAGCGTACACACTTTGAGGTGTCAATTTCATATGCCATCAGTCTGGAATTCTTTCCAGGCTCATTGCTCTTGGAAATTGCCTCTACAGGACAGTTACGTGCACACATTCCACATCCCAGGCACATCGACTTATCAATGTGGAAAGAGACCAGATTACGGCAAGAACCTGCAGGACACTTCTTATCCACTACATGAGCTACATATTCTTCACGGAAATTATGCAATGTGGAAAGAACAGGATTAGGAGCAGTCTGTCCCAAAGCACAAAGGGATGCATCTTTAATGGTCACAGCCAACCTTTCCAGTCTGTCCAGATCTTCCAGTGTACCGTTGCCTTCCGTAATTCTGTTCAGAATTTCCAGCATACGTTTATTACCTATACGACATGGTGTACACTTTCCGCAAGATTCTTCGACTGTAAATTCCAGATAGAATCGTGCAATATCTACAGCACAGTCATCTTCATCCAGAACAATCATTCCTCCAGATCCCATCATGGAGCCCCTCTTAACGAGGTTATCATAATCAATAGGTGTATCCAGATCCTTTTCTGTCAGACAGCCTCCAGATGGACCACCTGTCTGTACAGCTTTAAACTTTCTGCCATTTTTAATACCACCACCGATATCATAAATAATTTCACGCAGTGTCGTTCCCATAGGCACTTCTACAAGACCCACATTATTCACTTTACCTGCAAGCGCAAACACCTTTGTGCCGGCAGATTGTTCTGTACCGATACAGGCAAACTTTTCCCATCCATCCAGAATAATAGAGGGTACATTAGCCCATGTTTCAACATTATTCACATTGGTTGGCTTACCGTTCAAGCCCTTTACAGCAGGGAACGGAGGTTTCAATGTAGGTTCTCCACGATGCCCTTCAATAGAATGAATTAAAGCAGTTTCTTCACCGCATACAAACGCTCCTGCACCATAACGGATATAGATATGGAAACTGAAGTCTGTTCCAAGAATATGGTCGCCAAGACATCCGTATTCTTCCGCTTCCTTAATCGCAAGACGTAATCTTCTGATAGCTAAAGGATACTCTGCACGAATATAGATTTCACCTTCATTGGCACCAATGGCATACCCTGCAATGGCCATAGCTTCCAAAACGGAATGTGGATCACCTTCCAGAATGGAACGATCCATAAATGCACCTGGATCTCCTTCATCTGCATTACAAATGATATATTTTTTATCGGAGTAACTCTCTTTGGCAAAACTCCATTTTTTACCCGTAGGGAAACCTGCTCCACCTCTTCCTCTTAATCCGGAACGTGTCACTTCTCTTATCACATCATCCTGACTCATCTCATATAAAGCCTTTGCCAGAGCCTGATACCCTCTTGTAGCAATACAGTCTTCAAAGCTTTCAGGGTTGATAAAACCTGCTTTATGCAATGCCACTCTGTGTTGCTTTCCATAGAAAGGAATATCATTCTGATGTGTGGCATGGCCATCATCTGCAGTTTTGTACAGAAGATCTTCCACTACCGTGTCATGCTCAATGGCGTCAATGATTCTATCCGCATCTTCTTTATGTACATGCACATAGAAAATTTCATCCGGATAAATTTTCACAATCGGACCTCTTGCACAGAATCCGAAACATCCTGTAATTTCCGCATGCATGTGATCTTCAAGATGTCTTTCAACAATAATTCTGTTGAGTTCATCCACAATTAAAAGAGAATCCTGAGAAGCGCATCCTGTACAGGAACAGACAGAAATCGTTCTTTTTTCTATTTTTACACCTTCTGTTTTTTCCTGCGCAATGTGTTTTACCTGTTCATATAAATGCAGCAGATCTTCTCTGCTGTTCAGTCTTGTGCTCATACTTCATCTCCCTTCTGCCTATAGGAATCCAGGATTCCAGGTACATCTTTAGCAGTAATATTGCCATAGGTCTTCCCATTGACCTGCATAACCGGTGCCAGCGCACAGGCGCCTACACATCTGAGTGTAGTAATTGTAAATCTGCCATCTGGTGTGGTTTCTCCATTATGAATTCCAAGATGTTTCTCACAGGCTTCCAGTAATTTACCGGAGCCTTTGACAAAACATGCTGTTCCAAGACAGATGGAAATGACATTTTCCCCTTTTGGTTTCATGGTAAAAAACGAATAAAAAGTCACTACCCCATACACCTGGGACACATTTACTCCAATTCTGTCCGCAATGTGTTTTTGAACTTTCATAGGAAGATACCCGAAAATTCCCTGTGCTGTATGCAGGATGGCAATCATTTCTGCAGGACTGTTACCAACAGAATCCATGAAAGCATCAAGTTCAGCAAACATTTCTTCATTTGTTCTCATATTGTCCTCTCATTAAACAAAAATTGTAATTAAAAAAAATTCATATTGATGCACAGCATCTCTATGAATTCATTTTAGCAATTTGGGCTAACATTTGAAAGGGCTTTCATTTAAAATACTGACAATCTGACATTTTTACCCATCTTCTGAAGACTGTCTTTCAATGCACTCACAATATTCATCTTCAGATTGAAACTTACCTCAAGATCAGGGTTCTGGTGAGCTGGATTGATAGCTGTGCCGACAAAGATATGAATATCCGTTGCTTCAGTAAATAACAGTCTTGCTATCAAAGAGGCACCATCATGACCATCCGCCCACTCTTCATAGCGTTCATCCTTTTGTACATGATCTTTTGCATATTCACTGACACGGTTCATCGTCACTACACCTTCTGTTACAAGGTCAGTACCCTCAATTTCAGAAATAGGAGGAATCCCGTTAGAAGATATTTTTCCTGAAGGTATCACTTCGGTATCCAGATATCTTGCGACCATGCGTGAAGTACTTCCGCCACTGACAATATGCATCCCTTCTTCTTCAAAGAACAGATGAATCATCTTTTCTGTATCTTCCATCTTTTTTGGAGGTCCAAAGAGTATATTGACTTGTTTTCTTTTTCTTACGGAAAGGACAAGCCCTGTCGCATCATCCGCCGGGCGATACTCATACAGTCTGTTACATTCCTCCACAAGTAATGACGCAAGGATTCTTGCGTCATACCCTGCAAAACTGAGACATTGCATATACTCTGCGATATCTGCGGGTTTCCAGGCCAGGTTGTAACTGTTACCAGGCCCTGCATATGGGCATCCATCACTCATGGATACAAACATATCCCCTTCCTGTAAAATCAGTTCAGAGCTATAAATAGTTTTATCTTCCATCTTCAGTTCTTGTTTTGCATAGTCATAGATTTCTCCATCTCTTATCAGAATGACGGAAGGATTATCATACTGCACCATATGCAAGGTTTTTCCATCACTGACATGAAGAATGGTAAATGTAGAATACGCCACATTTTTATCTTTCATTACCGGTAAAGTAGAAGCTATGGTACTGACACACTCTTTCAGAGGAAGTCCTTCCGCTATCATAGTGGAAATAATCTTCGAAGTTAACGTAGATAAGATAGAAGCTCTTACTCCGGAGCCAAGTCCATCAGCCACTACAGCTGTCAGATTTCCTTTATGATCATTAATAACATCAACGTGATCTCCACACAGTTCTTCACCTGCGTGCCTGATGGATTTCCAGCCAATATCCAGAAAATACTCACTCATCGGAAATAGACTCCTTCAGTTTCGTTAAAGCTATCTTTGTCTCTGCAGTAGTTTCACCAAGCAAAGAGGCTATTTCCTGAACTATGCGCATCTGCTTTTCTACAATATGATCTGCCACTTCTGCTGTTCTTGCAATTACTTCCACACGTTTTTCTCTTTCTTTCACCTCTTCTGTCACATCCTTCATCATACAGATCAACAGATGGCTGGTTGTATCATAAGAGACGGTCGTTTCCACATAAATATGATAGGCAGAAAGATACTGCATCTTTTCATAGATGTTCTCTTTCCCTGAAAGAACTTCCACAAACAGTTCTGGGTCAAGTATTTTTGTGACACTTTCACCAAGAATATCTGCTTCATGATGTATATGAAACAGTTTTTTAGCAACAGGATTAATACGTTGTACTTCCATACTTTCATTTAAGACAAGAATGGCATTCAAAGAATGATCTGTAATAATATCTGTCATGGTTTCTGCCTGTTTTCTTAAATATGGAAAGCACATGGTAATTTCTGCTTTTCCCTGATATACAGCTATGGCTTTGGCTCTGCAGGAATCATACCCACAGGCACCACAGTTTAATTCCTCTGCCGATGTCTTTTTACCCATTTTCAACAATATCTGCTGAATCTGTTCTTCCTTTGGAACAATGGAAGAATAGTGCAAATTTTCAAATGTCTTCAACATATCCTTTTCTTCAGGTTGTTCAACGGTATAGTCTTTCTTACCTGCATATCTTTCAATCAGCAGATTTCTTTCCAGTAATTTCTCATTTCTCATTTCCATCAGCGGTCCGCCTATGCAACTTCCCTTACAGGCAGACATTTCTATAAAGCAATGATGAATCTTTCCTTTGCGTATATTTTCCAGATAGTCCATACATTGTTGTGTACCATCAACTGAAAGATATACATAGTCCGCATTCTCTTTACACATGGTTTTCAAAATACCACCTGCTTCAGGAAAAAGTCTTGTATGGGAATTTTCACATACATCAAATTCCTGTGGAATTTCCACATTCTTTTCATTCAGCCAGTCCTGTAATTCATTAAATGTCAGGACCGCATCCACTGCTTCAGGATATCTCTCCGCTTCATCTTTTTTAGAAATACATGGGCCGATAAATACAGTTTTACATCCTGGGTGTGCTTCTTTCAGCCGTTTACAATGGGCATACATCGGAGATACCACCGGAGCAAGATATTCCATAAGATCCGGATAATACTTCTGTATCAGCAGATTTACAGAATGACAGCAGGAAGAAATCAGAACATCTCTGCCTCCTTCTTCAAGTAACTGCTCATATTCCGTTTTTACCATCTGTGCACCTTCTGCTGTTTCTTCACACCCTGCAAATCCCAGCAGGTGCATTGATGTTTGCATAGCTTGTATCCCCGCATGAAAATATGCAGCAAAAGAAGGAGCCATGGACACATAGACTTCTTCACCATTCATCAAAAACTGTTTCACTCTGTCCACTTCGGAATAAATCCATTTGGCATTCTGTGGACACGTCACAAAGCATTCTCCGCAATAAATACATGCATCAGGAATGATATGTGCCTGTCCGCCTGAAAACCGTATTGCCTTTACAGGACAATGCCGGATGCACTTATAACAATTGGTACAGTTTGCCTTCTTCAATCGTATAAACTCTGTAGCACTCATAACAGCCTCGCTTATTGTATATGTTCAACTATTTTATATTGTTTTCATTCTAGCACATTTGGCTAAATATAAAAAAGGTTCCCTGGAAGTTACCTCTTCCAAAAGAACCTCTGGTTGAAATTATTTTACTTCTGCAGGTCCGTAAGGGAATCCTTCGTTGAAGTTTCGTGCATTTTCCATTGTGACAGACGCAATAGCCTGTAATGCTTCACGTGTGAAGAATGCCTGATGAGATGTCAGAATCAGGTTAGGGAATGTCACAAGACGAGCTACTACAGAATTCTGCATCATATCATCAGAATGGTCTGTATAGACGTTGGAATCTTCGCCTTCATATACGTCCAGTGCCACTGCATGGAACTTATTGGCACGTAATCCCTTGATCAGTGCATCCACGTCAATTAATGGTCCTCTGGAAGTATTTACCAGCATGACACCATCTTTCATCATATTGATAGCTTCTTCATCAATCAGATGGTATGTTCCACCATCTCCCATAATCAACGGAGCATGTAAACTGATCAGATCAGCTTTTTTAAGAAGTTCTTCTTTGGAAACGTAAGTCAACAGACCTTCTTCTTCCAGCTTCTTATTAGGATACGCATCCCATCCAAGTACTGTCATACCATAGCCTTTGCAGATTCTTGCCATAATCTGACCAATTCTTCCTGTACCCATGATACCGGCTACCTTATTGTGTAAGTCCACACCCAATAAGCCATTCAAAGAGAAGTTGTTATCTTTTACTTTATTATAGGCACGGTTAATTCTTCTGTTTGCGGCCTGAATAATGGACATGGCATGTTCTGCAACTGCATATGGAGAATATGCAGGAACACGTAATACTGTAATACCATGTTCCTTACAAGCATCAAGATCCACATTATTAAATCCTGCGCAACGTAACAGAATCAGTTTGACTCCACCCTTTGCCAGCTGTTCTACAACAGGACGTGGTGCTTCATCATTAACGAAAATACATACTGCTTCAAAGCCCTGTGCCAGATGTACTGTTTCAGATGTCAGACGGCTGTTAAAGTAAGTAATGTCCACATTGTATGTGCCTTCTCCTTTATCCTTGGATAATTCTGAGAAGAATAAACGATCATAGTCTTTTGTACCAAAGAAAGCTACATGTAACAGACTGGCAGGTTTATCCTTAGGAGCAATCTCCTTCAGCACTTCTTCCACTTCCTTCTGGCAGGCATCTTCATCTTCCCCGTCAAAAACAATGTGAAGTACAGAACCCTTTGCAGCATGTAATGCCAGAATCTGTAATACATTATTACCAGATGCCTGTTCACCATTGCATTCAATCATAACCGATGCTTTATAGTTAGTGCATGCCTGCGCAATCATAGCTGCAGGACGTGCATGAATACCCAATGCATTCGTTACTTCATAATCAAACTTTTTCATAAAATTGTTTTTTCAACTCCTTTAACTACAATTACTATACTATCTAAAAACCATTCATGCCATAAAGGAATACACAAAATTTCACAATCTTCTGAAATGTATTTAACATTGTTTTTTATATGCATCATATTAAATGATTTGTAATTGTTTGAACATTTTATATACTCCATTATCATCTACATCATCGGCAATATAGGTTGCTTTTTGCTTTATTTCATCGTTTCCATTTTTCATGGCAATCTTTATATTACAGGCATTAAACATAGGAAGATCACTTGAAGAATCACCAAAACATATAGATTCTTTTTTATCTATATGTAAATAGTCCAGTAACTTATTGATGGCAAATTCTTTACTGATTCCTTCGGGACTGGTATCTCCATAAAGTGCAAGTTGCCCTTTTCCACCCCAGGATCCCACAACCATATCCTTAAACTCTTTCACGGCATCCAGATAATCTTGATAACTATTTAATACAAATGCTGTCTTGTTTACATCATCTCTATATTTTGATGTCATTTTTCTAAAAGCTGGGTTTGTTGGTGCATTTACAGCTGATTTATTATTACCAAATACATATTTCATACGAGCCTGTACTGACTTTTCCATATAATCGTCACTAATATATATGCCACTGTTACACTCAAATCTATAGGCAAGAGATCTTGAAATACACCAATCTGTAAAATGTTTACATTGAACATAAGTTAATGGTTTATGAAATATTTCTGTACCTTGTACTTCAATATAATTCCCATTTCCTCCAATAAGACCGTCCAATTCAAAATCAAAATGTCTTTCCAGTATTTCCTGTTTAGAACATCCAGTACACAAAAATACAAAATGCCCATTTTTTCTTGCTGCGATAACCGCCTCTTTTGCTGATGATGGTATTTGTGCTTTGTAATTAATTAATGTCCCATCTACATCTAAAAACAATATTGCCATATTCACAACTCCTGATAAAAAAGATGTTCTATGATTTCCGAACATCTTTTCTATTTTTTATTCAATTCCTAAATCTTTGCCATTAGTACCAATGACTGTTTTGTACCAATTGTAACTCTTCTTCAGATATCTGTTTCCTGTACCATTTCCTTCATCATCCAAATCAACGTAGATGATGCCGTATCTCTTTGACATTTGTCCTGTACCATTAGAAACAATATCAATAGGACCCCACATAGTATATCCGAACAGATCAACACCCTTTTCAATAGCTCTTTGCATAGCCTGAACATGTTTTCTCATGTAATCAATACGATAATCATCATTAATTACATTATCTTCCTCTACCGTGTCAATAGCGCCTAATCCATTTTCAGAAATAAACAATGGCTTCTGATATCTGTCATATAAATCCTGTAAAGCCAGCATTAATCCGTCTGGGTCAACTGACCATCCCCATCCTGTCTTTGGTAAATATGGATTTACAATACCTTCAAGTGTATTTGTATCAATAATCTTTTCAGCAGCTTCAGTCTCTTCAGAAGATACCACTCTGCTTCTGTAATAAGAGAATGTAATGAAGTCTACAGGATAAGAAGCAATAATTTCTTCATCTCCCTCTTCAAAAGTGATTTTGATATTATTTTCTTCAAAATACTGCCAGATATAATCCGGATACTTTCCTCTTACCTGAACATCGGAGAAGAAATACTCTTTTCTCTTTTCTTTTTCAGCAGCAATAACATCTTTTGGGTTACATGTGTAAGGATACACTGTCTTGTACGCAATCATTGCCCCCACTTTGGCATGATTAGAATGCTGGTGAATATACTTTACTGCAAGTGCACTTGCTACAAACTGGTGATGTGCTGCCTGATACATTCTTTGCAGCAGATTTTCGCTGTCAGGATAAATACATGCAGCATCCCAACAGATAGGTTTTACAGCCGCGTTACCAATTTCATTAAATGTCAGCCAGTAATCAACAACATCGTCAAGATTATCAACAATCGTTCTGACAAACTTCATATAAAACTCAATAAATTTACGGTTATCCCATCCACCATATGTATCTACTAAATGCAATGGTGTTTCATAATGAGAAATAGTAACCATAACTTTCATTCCCAGTTCATGACAGTATTTAAACATATCATGATAGAAATCCAGTCCTTTTTGATTTGGAGTTTCTTCTTCACCCGTAGGATAAATTCTTGTCCAGTTGATAGATGTTCTGAAAATATTGAAATTAGCTTCAGCCATCAGTTTCAAATCACTCTTATAGGTATGATAGAAGTCAATTGCCTTGTGAGTAGGATAATACTCCGCATCTCTTCTCAATCCTCCAAAAAAGCCTCTTGCCTTGATATCTGCTGTAGACATTTGTTTGCCATCTTCCAGATAAGCACCCTCACACTGGTTGGCAGCTACCGCACCACCCCATAAAAATCCTTCAGGAAATTCTTTTTTCACTTTTTTATTTAACAATGCCATACTATTCTCCTTCTTCTTTATATTCAGCTACTACTGTTTTTCCTTTTTTTGCATATCCGTCTGTTGTAAAACTCATTTTCTTCTCACAGCCAGGGAAAATCATCATTGTTGTCAGATCATATCCTTCTTGTTTCAAATCATAGGAATTCATGCGAATGATTTTATCTCCTCTATGGACAACAGTTCCTGCTTCTACAAACTTTTTAAATCCGACACCTTGTTTATTTACAGTATCAATACCGATATGCACCAGTATTTCTACACCATCTTCATTTTTCATTCCAAATGCATGTATGGTAGGAAACACCATTGTGACCTCTCCATCACATGGAGCCACAATCACATCATCATCAGGCACAATGGCAACACCAGTTCCCATCATACCTTTAGAAAATACATCGTCATTCACTGCAGTAAGTGGAATGATTTTCCCACTTACCACAGCTGCAAAATCATTTGGGTTTTCTTCTTTTTTTGAAAACAACTTAAACATACTTACTTGATACTCTTTCCATCATATAAAACATAAGTGCATAGAAAGGAGACTACGAAGGAAACAGCAACACCAGCAAGAATTGCGCCCATAGTCTTTTCAAAAATAACTACGCCAAGGATAGAAGAATAACCCATTGCAAAAGCTTTAGCACCCATAAATCCGGCAACAGCACCACCAGAAATACCACCGGCAACAAGACTGATCATCGGTTTCTTCAAGCGAAGACTAACACCATATAATGCAGGTTCAGATACACCAGAAAGAATAGCGCCGATACCTGCAGACAATGCAGTTGCCCTGAATTCTTTATCTTTAGTTTTTAAAGCAACAGCACAACAGGAACCACCCTCAGAAATGTTATGTAAAATCCAACCAGGTCTGAACACATTATCATATCCTGTACGAGAGAATAATTCCATCATAGGAGCTACCGGCAACATATTTACACCCATCATAACCAGGAATGGCTGAGCTGCTGCAATAATACCCGGAGCAAATCCACCTACATGTGCCTGTAACCAGATGATACCTGCAACAATCCAGGAACCAACAATATTACCAATAGGACCTAATGCTAATACAACAATTGGAAAACCAATTAAGAATACACATAATGGAGCAAACACACTTCTGAATAATCCAGGAATAACTCTATAGAAGAATCTTTCCAGATATGCACATAAAATAGCTGTAAAAATGCCTGGAAGTAATGTACTACCATAGGAAGCTAAATGCACCGGAAGACCAAACATTGTAGTAGCTTCTCCAGCAGTCATAATAGTGTCAAATGCCGGATATACCAGTGTCAATGCAATTGCCATGGAAAATGCAGGGTTGGACTTTAAGACCTTGCTGGTACCGTATGCCACTAATACAGGCATAAAGTAGAATGGTGCACTGGACATAAAGTTAAGCATTGTATATGCAGTAGTACTTGCTACTGATGGGAAGAAGTAATTCAGTAAAGAGAGAATTACTTTCAGCATACCTGCACCATACACTACTGTAATGAATGGTGTCAGCGACTGAGACATAAATGTAATTGCTTTTTCAAAATAATATTTGAAGTTCTTCTTCTCATTACCAGACACAATATCTCCATCAAGATTCTCATTAATTGGAGCTTCTGTTTGTACAGAGTAATTCTTTTCAAGGTTATCAAATACAGGGAATAAATGTTCACCAAGAATAATCTGGTACTGCTGATTTCCATAAACCACCCCTAATACTCCAGGTAAATTTTTAATTTTTTCATCCTCAGCTTTATTTCTGTCATTCAAATATAATCTTAAACGTGTTACGCAATGTGTAATTGTTTTGATATTTTCGACGCCACCTACATATTCCACTATCTGCTTTGTCAAATTATCATAATCTATTTTAGCCATTAGTATTGTCCTCTCTTTGTAGCTCATACAGCCTTACAATATGAATCATTAAATAAATACAATCTTCATCAGTACATCTGTAATCAAACTTTTCATTTATGAATTCACTGATTTCCTGAATACACCTGTCAACTCCTTCATACTTTGTGACCAGCTGACCGAATATATTAGTAACCTCAATAGAACCGTTGGAAGTTTGATGACTGACAATTCTGCTCAAGAAAAATTTCAGGTGAATAATGTACCTTGAATATGCTAATGAATCTTCATCTATTTGATTTCCAAGATATTTCATTGTGATGTCCACAATTCTGTTCACGCCTTCGAGCAATTCTCTTGTTTCAATATTTGTTTTTTCCTGAGACGCAACTATCAGATGGAAAGCAATTGATGTTGCTTCATCTTTTGGAAGATCTACATGCAGAGTTTCATTAATATATTGAATAGCAGATTTACCTACCCGGTACTCATCTTTATAGAATCTCTTGATTTCTTCATTGAACAACTTTGGGGTGTTATTTCCCTCTCTGAATTGTTTAACACTGAAATCAATATGATCCGAAAGACTGACAAGTAAGTTGACATTATATTTTTGATTTAATGTTTTCGTAGCATAATCAATAATATGTTGTGATACTTCAATCACTTCGAAAGGCACTTCTTCAAATAAAGTAAGATTTAAATTTTTCTGTCTGTCCAGATAAATATATGTCTTCATAATTTCTTCAGGATAGACAATATCATTCTTACTTTTTCTAAACCCCAGCCCCTTTCCTATCGCTATCATTTCACGGCCGTTTGAATCTTTAACGATAACAATATTGTTGTTCACGACTTTAAATGTCCTGTACACCTGTTTATCTAACTCCAGCATGTTTCTCCTTCCCCAATACAAATTAAAAAGGCAAACTCAAACATTCAGTTTACCGCCTCAGATAAACTAACGTAAGAATTTGCCTTAATAGCTTAGATTAAGTAACAAGTCTTAATTTGTATTACGTTGTAAGTATAGCTGGTACCGCTTTCAAATTCAACAGTATTTTTATTTTTTTTCTGGTTTTGGAATAAAAATTCAGAAACATAACAATACATACATCAGTAATGAAATTAAGGGGTAAAAACAGACATTCCTGTCTGTTTTCCTACATCAGAAAGTAGTTCTTCCTGTTAACTTTTCATAATCTTTTACAAAATCAGATACTGCACCATCAATGGCCAGATTCTTTACAAATCCCTCAATAACATCAGGAGCACATGTAGAAGAACCCACTCCGTACATAGCCAGTTCCTTTACCTGCTGAGAATTCTTAAATGAAGCTGCCAGCACCATGCAGGAATACCCGTTAGTATCCAGAATATCCTGAATCTCCTTTACTACATTGACACCATCATACCCCATATTGTCAATTCTGTTGACATAAGGAGCTACATACGCAGCACCTGCTTTTGCCGCAAGGTAAGCCTGCATCGGTGTATATACCACTGTAGCACACACTGGAATCTGTTTTTCAGACAGTATCTTCATTGCCTTAAAACCTTCTTTTATGGAAGGAATCTTCACAACCGTATTCTTACCAAAAGCTTTTACAATCTTTTCCGCATCTTCTACCATACCTTCAGCATCCTGTGCCACAGCCTGCACAAATAATGTATCGTCCCCAATCACTGAACGAATCTCTGTCAGCACTTCCATAGGATTTCTTCCGGTTTTAGCTAAAATACTCGGATTGGTAGTAACCCCATCTACCGGATAATACGCATAAATTTCTTTGATTTTTTCTACATTTGCATCATCAATAAATAATTTCATATCTCTTCTTATAACTCCTGTTCTGTACGTCCAATAATATCATCCTGTGTTTTCTTACTCAGTACATTGAAAAAAGCACTGTATCCCGCAACTCTGACAATCAGATCTTTATGTTTTTCAGGATGGTTCTGTGCATCAATCAATGTTTCTTTAGAAACAATGTTGTACTGTACATGATATCCATGCAGTCTGTTGAAGAAAGCTTTTATCAACATTTCCAGTTTCATTGTATTTTCTTTTGTGGAAACCATCTGAGGTGTCATCTTCTGATTTAATAATACACCACCCGTAATTTTTTCCGTAGGTAACTTAGATACAGATTTAAAAACTGCGGTTGGTCCGTGTTTATCTGCATTATGTTGCGGAGAACAACCTTCCGCAAGAGGTTCATATGCATTTCTTCCATCCGGAGTAGCCATAGTCCCCATACCTTGTCCAACATTGGCAGAAATACTCGATGTACCTCCATAACGGATACCTCCGATTGGTCCTCTTTGATAACGAGTATTAGGATATTTGGAAATTTCTTCAAGATATGGTGCATAGGCTTCTACCGCAAGCATATCTACCGCATCATCATCATTACCATATTTAGGAGCTTCCTCTATTAACATCTGCTGAATTTTCTGATTTTCTTCTGATGTAAAATCATCAAGAATCGCATTCCATAACTGTTCCGTGCTTAGTTTCTTTTCTTCAAACACCAGTTTTTTTATGCAGGACAAGGAGTCTGCCATATTGGCAATACCCACCTGCAATCCGGAAATGTAATCATATACCGCTCCACCTTCTTTAATAGTCTTTGCTCTTGCAAGACAATCATCTGTTAAAGCAGAACACAGCATATCCGGCACATCTTTTTCACTGGCTTTATCAATGGCATTTTCCACAATCACACTGTATCTGGTGATTTCTCTTATTGTTTTATCCCAGACTTCCATCAGTTCTTCAAAAGAAGTCATATCTGTAAAATACCCATACCCTTTGGTAAATCTTTTCCCGCTTGTAAGATCCACACCATTATTCATGGCGCATAATAACATTCTTGGAAAATTCACATAAGACATTCCGGTACATCTGTACCCCCATTTACCAGGCACGGCTGTTTCCACACACCCAATAGCACTGTAATTATAGGCATCTTCCTCTTTGACTCCCCACTGTATAAATGAAGGTATAATCACTTCATCATTATTAAATGCTGGCATACCAAATCCAAGTTTCATTACTTCCATACACTCATCAAAAAAAGCAGGATTCAGATGTGCATGATATCTCACAGTCAAATTAGGCTGAGTAAGCCTTGTCTGAGCAACTGACTTCAACACCACAAAACTAAATGGATTCACTGCATCTTTATGATCAACAGTCTGTCCGCCGATAGTCACATTCTGATACATCGGAGAACCTGCAGAACTCAGTGTATGTGCCTGAGATCTGACTTTATTAATGGTCAGTGTCTTAATCCAAAGACAACTTAACCATTCCAGTGCCTCCTGTTCTGTCAAAATTCCTTTTTGTATATCCGCTTCATAGAACGGATTAACATACTGATCAAATCTTCCATAACTTAAAGAATGTCCGTTGGATTCAATCTGCAGAATCAGCTGAATAAACCAGACAGACTGTAAAGCCTCTTTAAAAGAAGAGGCAGGTTCATACGGCACTTTAGAACAGATATCACTCATTTCAAGTAATTCCTGTTTTCTTGCACTATCCGTTTCTTTTTCAGCCATCTCTTTGGCCAGGCGACTGTATCTTAAAGCAAACGTATGTACTGCTTCCAGAACAATTCTTTCTTCTTTATAAAAGAGATACTTTTCTATGGATTCCGGTTGAGCAAGGTCCAGTGCACCCTGTAATGTATCCACTCTTTCCAGATATCCTTTTATTCCTTCCTTCAGAATTCTTGGATAATTCACTGCAAGATGAGCATCACCCGCATTGAGTTTACCTTCCATACCAAAGACACCTGTTTCCATAAACACACTGACTTCTTCAGGAAGATAGGCTTCCCCTCTGTCTCTTAATGTATTGTTGTTCCAGAAAGGTGCAATACTTCTTAGCTGTTGTTTTGTTTCTTCCGTAATATAGAAAACATCTCCGTCTCTTTTTTCAAACAGATCGAGCTCATCTATAATAAACTTCATGGTATATTCCGGAAAAACCGGTGCATTTTTATTTTTAGTTGCCTGGTTTCCAGCCAGTAACGTCTTATCTTCAATATACACGGTCATGTTTTCAAGAATTTCTTTCAGCATCAAAGCACGTACCATACCTCTAGGCTGATTCAGATTTTCCTGATATGCCTTTGTACATAACAATGCTCTTTCAGCATCAATATACGGTTTTTCATCCAGGACTTCTTCTCTGAATGCCTGCATACGTGGTGTCAATGATCCAAAGTGTGCTGTATTCTCCATAGTTTCCTCCAAGGTTTCATTTGAAATGTTCACATCCACAATTTAAATACTATTTTCCATAAAGTCAACGATACACATAAATAAACTTTCATTCGTAACTTTTATCATTTCATTTCATGTGCTATAGTATGTTTATGCAAGGAAATATATTTAATATTCAGAAATTCAGTGTCAATGACGGCCCTGGAATCCGTACGGTCGTTTTCTTTAAAGGCTGTCCTTTAAGATGTCAATGGTGTGCCAATCCGGAAAGTCAGTCAGTTAAAGTACAGATACTTCATGACACAAAAAAATGTGTACAGTGTCAAAGATGTGCATCCGTATGTCCATCCAGTGCCATTACATTTACAGATGGAACATTTCACATCAACCACGTCTTATGCACTTCCTGTTTTCAATGCATGCAAGTATGTCCTCAGTCTGCTTTGACAAAGGAAGGAGAACTGCAGTCTGCAGAGGAAATATTACGTATTGTAAAACAGGATGAAGTCTTCTATGAAGAAAGCGGTGGAGGTTTAACCATCTCCGGAGGAGAAATCCTGTCACAGCCCGAATTTGCCATAGATGTATTACAGAAAGCACACGAAGCCGGCATTCATACCTGTTGTGAAACCACAGGATATACAGATTCTGTCACTTTCAGAAAAGTACTGAATCATGTGGATTATGTACTGATGGACATGAAGCACTGGGATCCGGTAAAACATAAAGCTGGAAC
>CAKVLT010000003.1 GCA_934757945.1 uncultured Bulleidia sp.
AAGTGGGAGAAAAGATTCACAGATGATGGCATTGAAATCGGACTTGAAAAAGGAATTGAGCAAGGCCAGAAACAAAATGCAGAAGAGATATGCCGTAGAATGCTGGCCAATCCTGTATATACTTTGGATATGATTAAAGAACTTACAGGATTTACAGAGGAGGAAATTCTTTCCATAAAGGAAAAATAAGTGTATAAAAACAGGAACTGTATCTATTTTTATAAGATGGGGCAGTTCCTGTTTTGCCAAGTGTCGCCGTAAACCCCCTTGCTTTAGCAATGGGGATATAAGGTAACTTATATAACGATTATTTTGCTAAAAGCTATCTAATTTCCATTGCATTAGGTAGCTTTTAGGTAATCATTTTAATAATAAAGGCATGAATATTTTTGCAAGAGTCAGGAAAATAAAGAATCCCAGTACATCTGTAGCAGTGGTTAAAAAGATACTGGAAGAAACAGCAGGATCCTGGTGGAATTTCTTTAAGAGTACAGGAATAATAAATCCAAAGACACCGGCGATAATCATATTACCAATCATAGCCAGTACAATAATGATTCCCAGGTACATGTTGTGATAGAGAACAGAGACTATGACACCTGTCACAAGTCCATTGACTGCGCCATCCACTAATCCTAAAAGGATCTCTTTGAAAAATGGTTTGATACACTTTTTGAAAGTAAGATCACTGTCTGCCAGTTGTCTTACCATGATGGAAGTTGTTTGTGTTCCTGCATTACCACCCATACCTGTAACGATGGTCATAACAGAGGATAAAGCAACAACCTGTGCAATGGTACTTTCAAAAGATTTGACAGTCAGTGATGCAAGAAAGGCAGTCGCAAGATTGACTAAAAGCCATGGTAATCTCATCCTGACAGACTGTGATAAAGTGGTGTACATATTTTCTTCAGAATTCACACCTGCCATGGACAACATATCTTCATCGTCTTCTTCAATAATGACATCGATGACATCATCCAGTGTGATAATACCCAGAATCTGATTTTTTTCAGAAACTACCGGAATTGCTTTCAGGTCATATTTGGCTACTAACTTAGCGACAAGTTCCTGGTCTTCTTCAGGGCTTACTTTATACACCTTGGTGTTCATAATATCTTCAAGAGTCAGGTGGTGATCTTTTGAAAGAAGATCTCTTAAGTCACATTTCCCCACCAGTTCTCTGTTTTCATTGATGACAAATAATATTTCGATTACTTCTGTTTTAGGACCAATCTGGCGTATTTTCTGCAATGCCTGTTCAATGGTCATTGTTTCTTTTAAGGCAATATAGGCAGTTGTCATGATACCGCCTGCACTGTCTTCAGGATATTGCAGCAATGTTGCAATCTGATGTTTATCATCTGCCTTCATGGCAGTCAGTAATTCTTTTCTTCTGCCTATGGAAAGATCACCGAGAATATCGACAATGTCATCTTTTTCCATATATGTAAATGCTGTTAAAAGATGCGTATTATCCAGATGTTTACAAAAGCTGAATCTTTGATCTTCTTCTGCATTTTCTATAATCTTTGCGATATTTTCTTCATTGAGCAAAGAGAAGAATCCAAAGATTTCCTCCTCATCCACATCACGCAATACTTCACAGATATCCATTGGGCTTTGAGAAGAAATATATGTATTTAACTGTTCTGCATCTTTAGCATGTATATATTCCAGTAATAATTCTTTCATGTTTTCACTCTTTCCTGAGTTCAATCTTTCTTGGTTTTCCTTTAATCTTCAACTGTTTTAAATCAATGGTTTTCTGATGAATCGTCACAATAGAATAGTTGTCCTGTATTTCCAGTGTGCCTATTTTTTCAAAAGGCATTACTGTACATAAAGCACCTATGATATCTTTAGGACGTATTTTATCTTTTCTTCCACATCTGAGTAACAGCTGGGTTACCTGTGGTTTTTTTTCTTCTTCTTTTTCTATTGTCTTTGTTAAAGTGCTGATTTTCTTTTCCTGTACTGTATATTCCATGAAATTCTCCAGACAATACTTACCTACTTTTGTGTCTGTATCATGAGCATTTAACAGGACAATCGTAGTACCTTCATTGTTGTTGTGGGCAGTACGGCCACTTCTGTGAATTAAAGTTTCTGTATCTTCCGGCAATTCATAATGGATGATGTGAGAGACATCCTGTATATCCATACCTCTTGCCATGGCATCTGTCGCCACCAGTACCCTTAATTCACCTTTTTTAAATTGATTTACAACAGAAATTCTTTTTCTTTCATTATAGGCACTGGAAAAAGGAGCACACAGGATATTTCTTTTCTTTAATGTATTGGCAAGCTGTGCTGCCATGGTTTTATGAGATACAAAGATGATACAGGAGGTAATATCCTCTGTTTTTAACAACTGAAATAAAGTATGCAGTTTTTCTTCTGTCTGATAATAATACGTTTCTATGGAGGAATTGATACCGGAATCATCCAGATATACAGTTTCACTTTCCTCAGGCAAAAATGCTTTCACTTTTGAGGTGATGGTAGCGGAGAATAAAGCAATCGGACAATGACAACAGGAAAGTAATATATTGGTTTCTTCCTGTTGACCTGTAGATAATATCTGATCAGCTTCATCCAGAATTACCCGTTTTACATGATCCAGATGTATATATCCCTGTGTATATAAGTCTAAGAGTCTTCCTGGAGTGCCTATGATGACCTGAGGTCTGTGTCTTAAG
The DNA here is from genome assembly GCA_934757945.1 of uncultured Bulleidia sp. Lineage (GTDB taxonomy): Bacteria > Bacillota_I > Bacilli_A > Erysipelotrichales > Erysipelotrichaceae > Bulleidia. Next base: position 2,703 of record CAKVLT010000003.1, read on the forward strand.
GCATTTATCTGTTTATCTGTTGGAATACCTCCTATACAGGTGATGACTGGAATCGTAGTATAGGAAGCCAGCTGTTTTGTTTTGGAGGCTGTCTGCAAAGCAAGTTCTCTTGTAGGAGAAATAATCAGTATCTGTGTATTGGCGTCAGTTTCATCAATCTGTTCCAGACAAGGTAAAGCAAAAGCAACTGTTTTACCTGCACCTGTTTTAGCCTGTAGTGCAAAGGAAGTGTTTTCCTTGAATTTTGCATAAGCAATTTCCTGTACAGGTCTTAGAGAATAATAGCCCATTTCTTTCATGGCTTTTTCAAGATTTTTTTTCAGCATACAAAAAGTATACTCAATTTTTGTTAACAGAAGAAAAAGAATGTGAAAAAGAGTGGAGCATAAAAAAAACATTGTACGATTCCATGATGTGGAGTATGTTACAGTATACTTTAGAATATAAAGAAAGGAAGTAATGTCTATGTTTGAAGATACCATAGCTGCTATTGCCACAGCCAATGCCATGGGTGCAGTTTCTGTTATACGTGTTTCCGGGGATGAAGCCATCAGTATAGTCAGTAAGATCATGCATAAAGATCTGAGTGAAAAGGAAGGGTATACCATTACTTATGGGTATATCTATGAAGAAGATGCACAGGTGGATGAAGTACTGGCATGTGTCTTTAAAGCACCGAAATCTTTTACAGGAGAAGATATTGTAGAAATTAACTGTCATGGCGGTGTGTACATTACAAGAAAAGTACTCAGTATTGTACTGGGGGCAGGGGCAAGACTTGCACGTCCTGGTGAATTTACACAGCGTGCTTTTCTGCATGGCAAGATGGATCTGTCTCAGGCAGAAGGTATCAATGACCTTATTTTTGCAAGAGATAAAGTACAGGCAAGGAGTGCCTTGCATTCTTTAAAAGGATCTGTGGCAAAAGTGCTGGAACCTCTGGAAGAGGATCTTACACAGATACTTGCCAATATTGAAGTGAATATAGATTATCCTGAATACGATGATGTAGAGCAGTTAACCAATGAAACAGTGTTACCTAAAGTAAGACAATGGGTAAAAGATATTACCAGACTCATTGAAACTGCAGAGAGTGCCAATCTGATTAAAGAAGGTATCAATACAGTTATTGCAGGAAAACCTAACGTAGGTAAATCTTCTCTGTTAAATGCATTACTGGAAGAAGATAAAGCTATTGTTACAGATATTGCAGGTACTACCAGAGATATTGTGGAAGGAGATGTCAGAGTAGGTGATATTACGTTACATCTTCTGGATACGGCAGGTATTCATGAAAGTGATAATCAGGTAGAAAAGATAGGTATTCAGAAATCCATCGATGCTCTGGAAAAAGCACAGCTGGTTATACTGGTACTGGACAGTACTACAGGCATTCAGGAAGAAGACAGAGAATTACTGGAGCGTACCAAAGATTTACCACGCATTATCGTCTATAACAAAATGGATGAAATACATGTGGACAATGCTGTATGCATCAGTGCCAGAGAAGGAAAAATAGAAGATCTTGTAAAGGCTATAGAAGAGTATTTTGCAAAGAATCTGATGGATGCTCAGATGGATACTTTAAATAATGAAAGGCAGACAGGTCTTGCAAGAAATGCAAAAAGATATGTGTCTGAAGCACTTGAGGAGCTGGAAGCAGGAGCGGAACTGGATCTTGTGACAGTGGAATTACAGCAGGCATGGAATGCTTTAAAGGAAATTACAGGAAAAGCGGGGAAAGAAGATCTTCTGGATGAAATCTTCTCCAGATTCTGTTTGGGTAAGTAGGATATGAGTTGTTATGTAGATAGTCATGCGCACATTTTCAGTGAAGAATATTCTTCTGATTTTGAAAATGTGACAGAAAGAATTGAAAAAGCAAATATAGGTAAAGTATTAATTATTACTTTAGATAATGAAGAAGCTGAAAAGGCAATGGATTTTGCGTGTAAAGACCCTGAAAGATATCAGGTAGCTACGGGTATTTTTCCTGAAGATGTCACTAAGGCAACAGATGCGTACTGGAACACCTTTGAAAAAATCTGCAGAGATCCACGTATTTCTGTGATTGGGGAAATTGGACTGGATTATTACTGGGAAAAAGATCCTGGTATAAGACAATTGCAAAGAGATCTGTTTATAAAACAGATAGAACTTGCAAAAATTCTGAATAAACCTGTTGCTGTTCATGCACGTGATGCGATACAGGATACGTATGATATTATGAAGGTACATCATCATAAAGGCGTCTTACACTGTTTCAGCGGTACAAAGGAAATGGCAGCAGAGTTTACGAAACTGGGCTATTATATTGCGCTGGGTGGTGCACTGACTTTTAAGAATGCAAGACATTCTGTAGAAGTGTGTAAAACAGTGGAATCTAAATATCTTTTAACGGAAACCGATTGCCCGTATATGTCCCCGGAACCTTTAAGAGGTACCAGAAATGAGCCTTGTAATATTCCATATATACTGGAAAAGATGGCAGCTGTACGTGAAGTATCGGTTGAATCCATGCAGAAGATAGTAGAAAATAATTACGAAAGGTTTTTACATGGAGAATAAGGAAAGAATTCAGGAAGTAATTGTTGTTGAAGGGAAAAATGATACAGCAAAGTTAAAACAGTACTTTGATTGTGATACTATAGAGACTCATGGTACGTGTCTTAGTGAGTGGACATTGAAGTTTATTCTTAAAGCAAGCAAGACAAGAGGTGTCATTGTGTTTACAGATCCTGATTCTCCTGGAAACAGAATACGTAAGGAAATCAATGAAAAAGTACCTGGATGTAAGAATGCCTATATAGATAAACATGTCGCAAGAACAGAAGTGAAAGTAGGTATTGAACATGCGGGGTATGAAGCTTTAAAAGAAGCTTTGAACCATGTGGTCAGTTATGGCGAAAAAGAAGGTGTGTTTACCATGCAGGATATGTATGCCTTTGGGCTCAGTGGAAGAAAAGATTCTTCTTTGCTCAGAGAACAAGCAGGAAGAGTGTTGCATCTGGGTAATGGTAATGCACGAACCATGGTCAGAAGATTAAACGCATCAGGTATAACAAAAGAACAGTTACAGGAGGTATTACAGAAATGTCAAAAATGATATCCACCCCATCCTATACAAAAGAAATATTAAACAGATATGATCTTCGTGCAAAAAAAGGGTTTGGACAGAACTTCTTAGTAGATCCTGTGATTGTGGATAAATGCGCTGCCATGTCTCATTGTGAAGGGGCAGTCATTGAAATAGGACCGGGTATTGGTTCTTTAACAGAAGGGCTTGCAAAATATTCTAAGAAAGTAGTCAGCTATGAAGTGGATGAATCTTTAATACCTGTATTGCAGGATACTTTGAAAGATTATCCCAATGTGGAAATCATCTTACAGGATTTCTTGAAATGTGATTTAAGAGCCAAGGTGGATGAACTGGAAAAAGCCTTTGGAACAGTAGCGGTTTGTGCCAACCTTCCATATTACATTACAACACCTGTGTTGTTCAGATTGTTTGAGGAAACACCGGATATTTCCTATATTACGGTGATGGTGCAGAAAGAAGTGGCAGACAGATTTTTAGCGTCTGTCAACAGTGCAGAATACAGCAGTCTGAGTGTAGAGGCACAGTACTTATACAACATTAAAAAGTTATTTAATGTACCTGCAAGAAGCTTTAATCCTTCTCCAAGAGTAGACAGTGTGATTATTCAGTTTGAAAGAAAAGATGTACAGGAATCCAATGAGGAGATTCAAAAGTTCTTTACTTTTGCAAAAGCGGCATTTAAACAGAGAAGGAAGACTATCTATAATAATCTGAAAGAATATTATGGAAGCAGTGAAAAAACGATGGAAGTGCTGGAAAAAGCAGGTATAGATCCTTCAAGACGTGCACAGGAATTTACTGTAGAGGAACTAAGAGCTTTGTTTGGGGAAAAGTAATATGAAAGATAGATGTTATGCTAAGATTAACCTTAGTTTAAATGTAAAAAGTGTCAGAGAGGATGGTTACCATGAACTGGAAATGATTATGGTGCCAATAGATTTTTATGACATGCTGGAAATGGTGCCGGCAGAAGAAACGACATTATCCAATAATCGCAACTATTTACCTGTGAATGAAAAGAATACGGTCGTCAAAGCCATTCGTACCATGCAGAAACAGTATGGTATTACACAGGAATTTGCCTGCACATTGCAGAAACATATTCCTACTCGAGCAGGTCTTGCCGGTGGAAGTGCAGATGGTGCTGCAGTTATCCGTATGATGAACAAAATGTGTCATCTGCATATGACACAGGAAGAAATGATTTCCATTGCAAAAGAAGTGGGTTCTGATGTTCCTTTCTGTGTTGTCAACAAACCTGCCTTCGTAACAGGTACAGGAGAATTTCTTGATCCATTCCATGTGAATACAGATTTTGAAGTATTACTGGTAAAACCCAAGAGAGGTGTTTCTACTAAAGAAGCGTTTGATCTTTGTGACAGCACTGATCCTGTTCATCCAGATTGTTATAAGATGAGAAAAGCTTTGGAAACTAATGATTATAAGTCGGTTCTTAATAATCTTGGAAACAGTCTGGAAGATGCTGCATTACAGCTGTGTCCTGAAATAGCACAGGTGAAAAAAGCACTGGAAGCTCTTGGTTTTGACGGAGTGTTAATGTCGGGATCTGGCAGTACTGTATTTGGTATTACAAAAAATAAATCACTCGTAGATAAAGCGAGTGACTTATTAAAAGATAAGAAATTATTTGTCAGAAAGACAAGAATTCTACAGTAGATAGAGATGTTTCAGCATCTCTATTTTTTTGTCTGTAAGACCCAGGTATTCTTTTGTATATCTGATAACGGAGCCAGACTGCTGTTTACAGTAATTCATACAGTTCTGCAATAATTCTTTCTGGACTCCATACATGCCTAAAGCTCTGTCTAATATCCGCTGATCATCTGTAAGTCTGGATAATTCCACAATAACTTTATCGATTTTATCCTTACGGTACAGATTGGTATCCAGATAATCCTGCATGAGGATATCTTCATCCACTCCAAGAACAGATAGTATGAACATGGCCGCAATTCCGGTTCTGTCTTTACCTGCATTGCAATGCCACAGCACAGCATGTTGACCGTCATTTTCAAGAAGATAGTTAAAGAAGGCGGTATATCCCATCTGTCCTTTGATGGAAGAAAGGATGGCAACATACATATCATAGGTATCAAAATGTTCTAAAGACTGTAAAAATCTGAGAATAGCTTCAGGAGAATCATTCACATGTACTACAGGGGAAGCACCTGCCATATCCGGCATGACATTGATCCAGTGTCTTTGTAAACCTTCTCTTTCCTGGAATGGCTTATTGGCAACTTCATGTTCACTTCTGAAATCCAGAATGGTTTTCAGATGATATGTATCCTGCAACAGTTTCCAGTCATGATCTGTAGCTTCAAACAGATTGGCAGTACGTAATAACATGTGTGGTCTGATTTGTCTTCCGTCTTTGGTTGGAAGTCCGCCAAGATCTCTTGCATTTTCTACACCTTCTAAAGGGATTTTTCTTTCAAAACTCATAGCAGTTACATCTTAGCAGAAAAATCGTGTTAAAGTATAGAAGATGCTTGGAGGAATGAACGATGAGAAACGCAATTATTATGGCAGGTGGTAAAGGGACAAGAATGAAATCCGTAACACCTAAAGTTTTACACAAAATTCTTGAAACACCACTTGTAGGATATGTCATTGATTCTTTGAAAGAAGCTGGTGCTGAAAGAATTGTAACAGTTGTTGGATACCGTCATGAAGTAGTGGAAAATGCCATGGAAGGCAAATGTGAATTTGCTGTACAGGAACCACAGTTAGGAACAGGCCATGCGGTCATGCAGGCAAGACAGCTTGAAAATGAAGAGGGTATTACTGTTGTGGCAAGCGGAGACTGCCCTTGTGTAAAAGCAGAAACCTATAAAAAGATGTATGAACTGTTAGGAGACGGAGATATGGCTGTATTAACAGCTGTTCCTGAAGACAATGGTGCGTATGGAAGAGTTATCAGAAGACAGGATGGTACTGTAGAAAAGATTGTGGAATTTAAAGATTGTAATGAAGAAGAAAAGAAAGTCAGAGAAATCAATACAGGTATCTATGCTTTCAAGACACAGTCTTTATTCGAAGGTCTCAAACTCATCAAAAACGATAATGCACAGCATGAATACTACCTGACAGACCTGGTGGAAATCTTACAGAACATGGGTAAGAAAGTAGTGGCTATTGCCTGTGATGACTGGAGAGAAGTGGAAGGTATCAATGATAATGTGGCTCTTGCAGAGACTTCTAAGTACCTTCAGGGTGAAATCAATACAAAGTGGATGAAGGAAGGCGTGACGATTGTAGATCCTTCTGTTACCTATATCGGTAAAGATGTACAGATTGGAAAAGAAGTGATAATTCATCCAAATACATACCTTTATGGACATACAGTGATTGAAGACAATGTAGAAATCTTCCCTGGAAGCTATCTGGTGGATGAAACGGTAAAAAGTAATTCAAAAGTTCAGATGAAGTAATTGTTAAAGAAATGTGTTGACTATATAATAGATATGCATAAATAGCAAAGGGAGAATAAAATGGTTAAGGAAACTGTAGTGTTTGCTTTGACGGCAAACAAAAATCTAACGGAAGCGGTATGTAAAGAACTAAACCTGCCAGTAGGTAAAATTCGTGTTGAACATTTCGCTGATGGTGAAATTTTAGTAGAACCACAGGAGTCTTTACGTGGACGCTCTGTATTCATTATTCAGAGTACCTGTAATCCAGTTACAGAAAGACTGATGGAAGTGTTGATCTGCATTGATGCCTGCAAGAGAGCAAGTGCAAGTGAAATCAATGTCATCATGCCTTATTATGGTTATGCAAGACAGGACCGTAAAGCAAAACCACGTCAGCCAATTACTTCTAAATTAGTTGCTGATCTGTTACAGGTTGCAGGAGCTGATCGTGTTGTAGTATTTGACTTACATGCTACACAGATTCAGGGATTCTTCAATATTCCTATCGATGATCTGACAGCAGTACCTATGATTGGTCAGTACTTTAAGGAAAAGAATTTCCCTAAAGATAAACTGGTAGTTGTATCTCCGGACCACGGTGGAGTTACTCGTGCAAGAAAACTTGCTGATATCTTGGATGCTCCAATCGCTATCATTGATAAGAGAAGACCAAAGCCAAACATGGTAGAAGCTCAGAACGTTATCGGTGATGTCAATGGTAAGATTTGCGTAGTAGTAGATGATATCTGTGATACAGCAGGAAGTCTGGTAGCTGGCTGTAAGATCTTAAAAGAACATGGTGCTGAAGAAATTTATACAGGTATTACACACGGTGTATTCTCCAGAGATGCCATTGATAAGATTGAAAACTCTGTTATCAAGGAAATGGTCATTACAGATACTATTCCGTTAAATGAAGAACAGGAAGCTAAGACAACAAAAATCAAGGTCTTATCCGTTGCGGATATGATTGCCAAGACAATCGATGCTATTCAGAACCATACACCTGTATCCAATGTGTATGACGTATATAACAAACAATAATCATTTCTGAAAGAAGACTATGAGAAATCATGGTCTTTTTTTTCATCTTAAGAATTAAATCTGTTGCATATAGATAGTACAGATGGTACAGTTATGTCAGATAGTACAGATAGTACAGAAAGGGGGCAATATGTTCTTATTAAACGTTCAAAGCAAAGAACCTATCTTTGAACAGATACAGACGCAGATATTGAATTTTATTAAAGCGGGTGTATTACAACCCGGAGACAGATTGCCAAGTGTAAGACAGCTGGCACAGGATAACGGTATTAATCCAAATACAGTATCCAAGGCATATATAGAACTGGAAAAGAACGGGTATGTATATAATCTGCCCAAGAAAGGTGTCTATGTAGCACAGATTAATCTGGATAACAGCAGAAAAGAGAAGTTATATCATCTTCTGACTCCGGTGAAAGAAGCTGGATATACAAAACAGGAGATTGTAGAGGGACTTGAAAAACTCTTTGAGGAGGTCACATGTTAAAAATAGAAAAACTCAGTAAAAGTTTTGGGAATAAACCGGTCCTGCAGGATCTGGAGCTGGAAGTACAGGAAGGTTCTATTTTCGGTCTTGTAGGTGTGAATGGTGCAGGTAAAAGTACATTATTACGATTGATTGCAGGTGTGTATGAACCGGATACAGGTCATGTCTGTTTCAATGATCAGGATACCTTCTGTGATATGGAAATCAAAAGTCATATTGCCTTTGTCAGTGACGACCAATACTATCCTGTAGGTGCTACTATCAGAAATATGAAAGATTTCTACAGTACTCTGTATCCTTTCTATGAAGAAGAATATCAGAAGTATCTGAAGATGTTTAATCTGGATGAAAAATCCAATATCTTAAATTTATCCAAAGGAAATAAAAGAAGGGTATCTCTATTATTTGCCCTGAGTACAAAACCAAAGTTATTACTGCTGGATGAAGCATATGATGGATTAGAACCATTGATTCGTTATAAATTCAAGAAAGTATTAATGGATATGATTGAAGAAGAAGGTGTTTCCATTATCATTTCCAGCCATAACCTGAAAGAACTGGAAGATATCTGTGATTCCTTCGGTATTCTGGAAGATGGAAAGATGGTAAGTTATGGTGACTTATTACAATCCAAGGAACAGGTAAATAAATATCAGGTAGTCTTTAAAGAAGAAAAGACAAAAGAAGATTTCAGCACATTGCATATTCTGCATTTTGAAGCAGAAGGAAGAGTTGTCAAACTTGTAGTAAAAGGTGATGAAGAGGAAGTAAAGGCAACATTACAGCGTATGGATCCTTTATTACTGGATGTCTTACAGGTGAACTTTGAAGAATTATTTATCTATGAACTGGAAGGAAGGGGAGATATACATGAATAAAAGTTATTTTCAGTATCTGCTGAAAAGTAAGAAGACCGCATGGTGTTTCTATGCAGTGGTCTATCTGGCATTTTCTTTAGTGCAGTATATCGGTAAAATCAATACATCGATCACTTCCTGTTATATGGCAAGTTTTGTGGCAATGGGCATCATATCCGGTATCGCAACATTTGTATTACCTATCTTTCTGTTCTCTTTCATTCACAGAAAGAGCAGTTGTGACATGTTTTTATCCATACCGGTGAACAGGAAAGAAATACTGATTACCACATTAGTATTCTGTTTCTTAGTTGCCTATGTACCATTTGTGACTGTTTCTTTTGCAGAGTATATTCTGCTTTGTGCTAAAACAATTGGTTTTGTAGAGTATCTGAGATGTATATTGTTCTTTGGATTTGGATTAATGGTGATGTTGTTAGTGAATACAGCATGTTATGTATGTGCCAATAATATTCTGGATGGTCTGATTATGATCAGTTCCTATACCTTTTTACCTCTGGTACTTGTATTACTGGAAGAAAGTGTTCTGAATCTGTATTCCACAAATAACTGGGGATATGCAGCAGTCCCAAAGGCGTTATATCTTTCTCCTGCAGCTATGTTTACTATAGGCATGGGGATGCTTACAAGTAATCTTCCAAATACAAAGGTCTATGATTTAGTCTGGGGAAATTATAAATTTGCGTATGTATTTGCAGGAATGCTCATATTTGGAATTCTTGCGGTAATTGTTCTTAAGAAGCAGTTTGTAAACAGAAAAGCAGAAAGAGCAGAACAGGTATCCAATGATATCATGGCCTATCCGTTTATTATCAATATCTTTCTTCTGGCGTGTCTGATTCTGTTATCTGTAAGTTGTGTATCTGAAGGTTCTTATTCAGAAATGCTGATATTGTATGTACTGTTGTTTGTGGTATACATCCTTGCGACATGTATCTATAAGAGAAAGATAAAAGTATCTGCTAAGAATGTTATCTACTTTGTGGTGTGTTCTTTACTGACATTGGGAATGGCTAAATTTGCCTGGGTGAATAAAGGATTTGGTATAGCGTATAAATATTCTCTTACAGAAGGAGAAACTTTAGAGTATTACTATTATGGTTCTTTTGAAGATGGAAAATCCGATCGGTATTATTACAAGAATATAAATTTTACAGTATCTATTCCAACAGATGAGATAGAACAGTACAATGAAGTTGTTCATCTTCTTGAAGTGAAAAGAGCCGAGGCAATTGACAGATATTTTGAGAATCATGCCGAGTATTATGAGGATTCTTCAGGAAGTCTGACTGTCAGATCTTTAGTAAAAAAAGATACAGTCATTCATGGATATGGCTATTTTCTGAGTGATGGTTTTACTGTCAGTGAATTAAAAACTATTAACAAATACTGTGCTGTAACTATAGACTGCGTTGACAGTGATTATGTAAGTACAACATATACACTGGATGAATATCTGAAGGAGGTGAAGTAACATGAACTTCTCATTGAATCAGGAAGAAAGAATTGTAACAAATAATGGCAAACAGTATCATCTGACACCAAAAGAATATGAAATCCTGCAGTTTCTGATGGATCATCCGGATGAAATCTTTACACCAGAAGAAATCTATACTTCAACATGGAAAGAAAAACCTTTCCAGTGCAGACCTATCATTTCTGTACATGTTCGACATATACGTGAAAAGATTGAAGAAGATCCGTCCAATCCAAAGTGGATTCGCTCTTTCTGGTGCAGAGGATACAGATTTGATACAAAATAAAGTACAGCGAAAGCTGTATTTTTTCTGTTAAAAAAGACATTTCAACAATGTGAAATGTCCTTAGCTTATTCATAAATCGGATATTTTTTAACAAGAGTATCGACATCTTTGAGAATATCTTCTTTCTTGTTTTCAAAGTCTGTAGCTACTTCATACAGACACTTTGCAATGGTATCCATATCTTCTTCCTTAAAACCTCTGGAAGTGATGGCAGCTGTACCGATACGTACACCGCTTGTTACAAAAGGAGAACGAGGTTCGTTTGGAATGGTGTTTTTGTTTAAAGTGATGTGGACTTCATCACAATTGTTCTGCATCTGTTTGCCTGTGATATCAAAATTAGTCAGATCCACAAGTACAAGATGATTGTCTGTACCACCGGAAACTAATTGGAATCCATATTTCTTTAAGCTCTCTGCAAGTGCGGCACAGTTTTTAACAATCTGAGTCTGGTAGTCTTTAAAGGATGGCTGAAGAGCTTCTTTAAAGCAGACCGCTTTACCTGCGATGACATGTTCTAAAGGACCGCCTTGCGTACCAGGGAATACTGCTTTGTTAAAGTTGTATTTTTCGTTGGCTTCTTTTGTCGCAAGGATAAATCCGCCTCTTGGTCCTCTTAAAGTTTTATGGGTGGTAGAAGTCACTACATCTGCAATACCGACAGGGCTTGGATGTAATCCTGCAGCGACAAGCCCGGCAATATGTGCCATATCTACCCATAATACAGCACCGACTTCATCGGCAATCTGACGGAATCTGTTGAAATCAATGATACGAGGATAAGCACTGGCACCTGCACAGATCATTTTAGGCTTACATTCTCTGGCAATGCGTTCTACTTCATCATAATCAATAAAACCTTCATCATTGACACCATAATGTACAGCATTAAAGTAAGTGCCTGAAATATTGACCGGGGAGCCATGTGTTAAGTGACCTCCTGTATCCAATCCCATACCCAGAAGAGTATCTCCAGGTTTCAGAATGGCAAATTGTACTGCTAAGTTGGCATTGGCACCGGAATGAGGCTGTACATTGGCATATTCTGCACCAAATACTTTCTTTACTCTGTCGATGGCCAGAGTTTCTATAGTGTCCACATTGGTGCAGCCTCCATAGTATCTTTTACCACTGTACCCTTCGGCATATTTATTCGTGGCAACCGAACCCATGGCCATCATGACTGCAGGTGAGACAATGTTTTCACTGGCAATCAGTTCAATCGTGTTTTGCTGGCGTGTGAATTCTGCTTCAAGAGCTTTTCCTACTTCTTCGTCTTCTTTGCAGACGACGTTCATGGCTTCTTTAACTATGTTCATATGTATGAATCCTCCATTAAAGCCATTATAGTCACTTCTTTGAGGAAAACAGCTGAAAACAGGAGTTTTGTAATAAGTTACAGAAATATATTTGAAATAAGTTACATAATAAAAAAGATGGCATCGCCATCTTCTTCATTTCCAAATCCTAAATTATTGCTTTACGACGTTGGAAGCTTGAGGTCCACGGTCACTCTGTGTGATATCAAAACTTACAGCTTGACCTTCATCCAGGGTTTTAAAACCATCAGACTGAATTGCAGAGAAGTGAACGAAAACATCTGTTCCGTCTTCGGCTGTGATGAAACCATAGCCTTTTTCTGCATTAAACCATTTTACTTTGCCTGTTGCCATTTTCTTGGTCTCCTATTCTTTTGTACCCCATATTGTAAAGCAATGAAATACTATACAACTTAAAATACAACTAAAAGATAACACGTATACGTGGTTTCTTCAAGGGCAAAAGTGGTTTGCGTACTAGATTTTATGTACGCTTACAGATATAATAGGAAAGCAAAAGCGATGAAGAGAAGAGTATATGGTAACGGTACTGGAGAGAACAGGTGGCTGGTGAAAACCTGAAGTACTGAAGTTATAGAAGATGGTCTTGGAGCTAACTATATGACAGGTAATATAGTTCGTAGATGTTACGTTACAACAAAGAGTGGTCTGATAATCAGACAAGATAAAGGTGGTACCGCGTGCAAGACGTCCTTTCATGAAGGACGTTTTTATTTTTAAAGGAGGACATTATGGAAAATAAAGGAAAGTATTATATTACTACTGCAATTGCCTATACCAGTGGTAAGCCACATATTGGCAATGTCTATGAAATCGTACTGGCAGATGCTATTGCTCGTTATAAGAGAATGACAGGCTATGATGTACGTTTCCAGACAGGTACAGATGAACATGGTCAGAAGGTAGAAGAAAAAGCACAGGCTGCTGGCAAGACACCAAAAGAGTTTGTAGATGAAGTCAGCGGCATCATCAGACAGCAGTTTGACGTTATGAATGTATCTTATGATAAGTTTATGCGTACAACAGATCCGTACCATGAAAGACAGGTACAGAAGATTTTTAAGAAATTTTATGAGCAGGGTGACATTTATAAAGGAAAGTATGAAGGCATGTATTGTCAGGAATGTGAAGCTTTCTATACCAAGAGCCAGTTAAGTGAAGATGGTAAATGTCCTGTATGCGGTCATGATGTAAAACCAATGACAGAAGAAGCATACTTCTTTAAGATGAGCAAGTATGCAGATAAGCTGATCAAGTATATTGAAGATCATCCTGAATTCATTCAGCCTGAAAGCAGAAAGAATGAAATGATCAATAACTTCCTGAAACCAGGTCTTCAGGATCTGTGTGTTTCCAGAACCAGTTTCTCCTGGGGTATTCCTGTAGATTTTGATCCTAAACATGTTGTGTATGTATGGATTGATGCATTAACCAACTATATTACAGGTCTTGGATATGATTGTGATGGCAACCATGATGAACTGTATAAGAAATACTGGCCTGCGGATCTGCACCTGATTGGTAAGGATATTATCCGTTTCCATACTATCTACTGGCCAATTATGCTGATGGCACTGGGTGAACCATTACCTAAACAGGTATTTGGACATCCATGGTTACTGACAGGGGATTCCAAGATGAGTAAATCTGCAGGTAATGTTATCTATGCAGATGATCTTGTGTCCTTATTTGGTGTGGATGCTGTAAGATTCATCATGTTACATGAAATGCCATTTGCTCAGGATGGTCACGTGACATATGAACTTATGGTGGAAAGAATCAATACAGATTTAGCAAACAATCTGGGTAATCTGGTTAACCGTACATTATCCATGCAGAATAAATATTTTGCAGGTCTTGTACAGAATCCTGGTGTCAATGAACCTGTGGATGAAGATCTGAAGAATGTTGTTATGAAAACTGTTAAACAGATCGATGAAAAGATGGATGAACTGAGAGTTGCGGATTCTCTGGATCTGATTCTTGATCTGTTTAAGAGATGTAATAAATATGTCGATGAAACTATGCCTTGGGCTCTTGCCAAGGATCCTGAAAAGACAGGAAGATTAGCTACAGTTCTGTATAACTTACTGGAATCTGTACGTATCGGAGGTATCTTATTAAGACCTTACCTTCCTGAAACAAGTGAAAAGATTCTGTCTTCTTTAAATACTCAGAAGACAAGCTATGACGATGTACATAGTTTTGGTTTACTGGAAACAGAAATGAATATCACAGATTCTCCAAGTATTCTTTTTGCAAGACTGAATGAAAAAGAAGTTGCTGAAAAAGTAGCTGTGATTCAGGAAAGAATTCAGGCTGAAAGAAAAGTAGAGAAGGAAAAAGAAGTACCTAAGTGTACAATCGAGGATTTCTCCAAGCTGGATTTAAGAGTTGGTAAAGTACTTTCCTGTGAAAGACATCCTGATGCTGACAAACTGTTTGTTCTGAAAGTGGATATTGGTGAAGAAAAACCAAGACAGATTGTGTCCGGTCTTGCAGGATCTTATACTCCTGGTCAGATGATGGGTAAATATATCGTTGTGATTGCCAACTTACAGCCTGTAAAACTACGTGGAGTAGAAAGCTGCGGTATGTTGCTGGCAGGCAAGAATGATAAAGAAATTGCAGTTGTGGAAGTGAACGGACTGCAGCCTGGAACAAAAATTTCTTAAGGAATACAAGTAAAACACCTGTGTCATTATGCACAGGTGTTTTTAAAACAGAAGATATGGCAAAATCATAAAATATTGTCAATGTTTTGTGGATTGTATAAAAAACGTCTTACTTCCATAACATCATCTATCACAACATAAAATACAGAATAATTTCTGATAAGAATACGATAGTATACTTGCTTTCTTTTTCGGCATGAATGAAAGGGTTCAAAAGAAGCTGGATATTTTAATCTTTCAAGAATTGCTTTTTCAACATCATCTATTAATTTTTCAGCTGCATCAGGGTTTTCTAATACATCAGTTATATATAAAGCCGTTTTTAATAAATCCTGATGAAATAAAAGAAGATATCGAAGAGTAAATTGTTTATTTTGGATGTATTGTTTCTCTTAAAGAATGAAAGACATCGTCATGGGATAATCGTTTGTTGGATTCTGAGGCCTGGCGATCCGCTTCATCTAATTTTAATTCTACTTTATCTGTTAAATCTGAGTATTCTTGAAGACTCAATACGACCATGGTGCCATATCCGTTTTTGGTTAAATATACAGGGTGTCCTTCGTTAACGGTGTTTTCAATTTCCTTGAATTTGTTTCTTAAATCAGAGACAGGTCTTATTTGAATCATAGTATAAGTCCTCCTTTATATATCATAATATTATCATAACTTTATCAAGAAAAATGCAAAATATACTAGCTTTACTTGTATGAACAGGAAAAAATCAAAATGAATACATGCGCATGGAACTCCTGAGAGGGTAACCCGTGTTTTTCAATTGTCATTTTTTTATGTAACCTTGTATACTAGAGTCATGCAGACATATGCCATGGTTGTAAGACCAGATGAAAATTCAAATCGGGTTGCTTCAAGAATCAAAGCTGCTTTAAGTAATCAGGGATATACAGAAGATAACAGGAATGGAGAAACTGTATTTGTCATAGGTGGAGATGGTACCTTTATTTATGCTGTGCATCAATATATGGACAGGCTGGATAAAGTGAAATTCTACGGAATACATACAGGTACTTTAGGATTTTATACTGACTTTACGGAAAATGAAGTGGAAGAGTTTCTGGATGCGTTTCTTACAGGAAAGTGTCACGATATAGAATATCCTTTATTATCCGCAACTATTGATGGTAAAAAGTACTATGGACTGAATGAGATTCGTATTGAAAATGCCGCAAGAACACAGGTAATGGAAATCTTTGTGAATGATAAAAAACTGGAAGATTTCAGAGGTACAGGTATCTGTGTATGTACTCAGCTTGGATCTACGGCGTATAATCGTTCATTGGGTGGAGCAGTGATTCAGGAAGGTCTTCCGTTTATTGAAATGACAGAGATCTCCGGAATTCATCATATAAAATACAGATCTTTAGGGGCACCGATTATATTGCGCCAGGATACCTGTCTGACATTTAAAAGTGACAGTTTTCAGGGTGCTTTATTAGGGGTGGACAGCGATGTATATCCTCTGGATGATTGTACATCTATCTGTATTCATACCTCTGTATCCAAAAAAGTACATATGTTAAGAGGTAGGCAAGTGAGCTATTTTGATCGCTTGAAGAGTTTGTTCTAAAGAGGTGGTTTCATGAGACTTTGGCATTCATTTTATGAGATAGTTAAATTACCAATAGGAGTTCTGGTTTTCGGGTTTTTATTGCTGGGAATTGGAAATATTATTAATCCTGCTTTTACATCCTTATATTTCATTGATCAGCCCGTTGTGGAAGCTATAGTACATTTATTTGACAGAACAGGGGCGTTTATTGTTATCAATTTCCCTCTGATTTTCTTATTGAGAATTGTCAGCAGAAAGAACGGCTCTGCTACAACGGTTATTTCCGCATTGGTTGGATATGCTGCTTTCCAGTGTGGAACCATGGTTGTCAGTAACGGTTCTATGCCATCCAATGTATATTCCTCTATCCTTGGAATATCCATGAGTAAGACTGTTCCTTTTTCTGTTCAGAGTACTACTGTGTATCCTGTACAGACAGGTATGATTGCAATGATGATTGTGGCGGCTATTACACTGTTCCAGTTTCAAAGAAGCAAAAAAAGAAGTGCGTACAGTTTCTTTGGGTTTATCTCTTCTCCATGTATGGCAGTTATCATGACTACTGTCTTCAGTGCTCTTGCAGGTGCTGCTACAGGATGTGTCTGGCCAGTTATTTATGCTTTGATTAATAAGATTATTACTTTTATCGCTGCTGATACAAGTAATCCTGTCAATCTTGCTTTATATGGTGTTACAGATAAGATCCTTGGACTGTTAAATCTTGGAGGCGTGTTCCGGTCTAACTTCTGGTACACATTAAGTGGTGGCACGTGGGTGAACAGTGTCTCTGGAACCAGTGTTGCAGGAGATGCCAATATCTGGACTGCACAGTTGGCAGCAGGTACCAATATGGGGATTGCAGGAAGATTCTTTACACCGTATTATCTTGTGAATCTGTTTATTGTGCCAGGAATGCTGGCAGGGGTGTACAGCTTACAGACAGATAAACTGGAACGCAGAAGAAGTACTTTACTGTTTATACTGTTGTGGCTGATTTCTCTGTTATCTGGTATTTCCCTGCCGATGGAATTTGTGATGCTGGTAATGTGTCCATTCTTATTTTTGATATATATCAGCAGTGTGGGATTGTTATATGCCATCTGTCACTGTTTCAGAATCTATCTTGGTTTTTACACAACAGGTACTTTTACCATGATTGCACTGCCTGGAACTTTACTGGAATTCTTAAGCTATATGAGAAACAGTGCACTGCAATCCACTTTGGTGAAGATAGCTATCATAGGAGTGATATCCGGAATACTTTTCTTCTTTATTGTCCGAATCTATTTTAAGTATCTGGCAGTAGATCTGTTCAATACAGGTGGTAAGGAAAGATTGTTAAAAGAAACATTGAAATCTGTTGGAGGACTGGAGAACATCAAAGCAGTATCTTCTTCTTATGATACTCTTACACTCGCTTTATATGATTCCAGTAAAATCAATATAGAAAGACTCCGTAAGATGGGAGTTTACAGAGTTCTGGAGAATAAGGCGGGATTTGCAATATCCATAGGCAACAGTGCAACTATTTTACATAAAGCGATTGATGCCAGTAAGAGAAACACAATCAGAAATATTGAGGAATAAGGTCTGAAGGGAATCTTCAGACTTTTTCATTGGTAATGGTATAATAAATGAAGTTTTTGGAGGTAATCTATGCAGGAAAAATACACACCGATGATGGAACAATATCTGTCTGTCAAAGCACAATATCAGGATACGTTGTTATTCTACAGAATAGGGGATTTCTATGAATTGTTTTTTGACGATGCAAAGATTGCTTCAAGAGAACTTGATCTTGTTTTAACTGGTAAAAATGCAGGTGTAGCAGAAAAGGTGCCTATGTGCGGTGTGCCTCATCATGCGGCAAGCAGCTATGTGCAAAGACTTGTACAAAGAGGGTATAAGGTAGCTATTGTGGAGCAGATGGAGGATCCTTCCAAAGCAGTGGGAATTGTAAAGAGAGATATAGTACGTATCATTACTCCTGGTACTGTGATGGACGATATCTCCGATGAGAAAAACAGTGTGTATCTGGGTGCTGCCATAGATTACGGTTACGGGTATTCCGTTGCTGTTGTTGAAGCGAGTACAGGGGAAAACTTTGTAGAGGATATCGAACATAAAGATACTGTTTTTGTACAGACAATCATGAAAAACAATATTAAGGAAGTGGTTGTCAAAGAGGATTTTCCTCAAAGACTTATCAAGAGTTTAAGAGATTTGCAGGTAGTTATTTCCTATTGTGACGAAGATACTATCAAAGAAGAATACCAGGACTTATGCGAATCTTTAAAGAAAGACTATGAAAGAAGTGCCTATGGTCTGATGCTGAATTATCTTGAGAATACACAGCGTCATATGCTGGGACATTTGAGTGTCTGTCATGTGGAGAAGGAAGAGGAATTTTTGTACATGGATTATGACACAAGAAGAAATCTGGAGTTGACTTCCAGTCTTCATGAAAACGGGAAAGCCATTACTCTGTGGTCTTTTCTGGATAAGTGTCAAAGTGCCATGGGTTCCAGATTATTGCGAAAATGGATAGAAAAGCCTCTGGTATCTCAGAAGAAGATTGAAGAAAGATATGCAAGGGTAGATTGTCTGATCCAGAACTTCATGCAAAGACAAAGACTGCAGGATGCTTTAAAGGCGGTGTATGACCTGCAAAGATTAGTCGCAAGATGTGCCATGAATACTGCGAGCCCTGTAGATCTTGTAAGACTGACAAGAACACTGGAAGTTGTACCTGAAATCTTTTCATGCATTACCTATGACTGTTTTGATGTGTTTCAGCATGTAGATACTTTACAGTCTTTATATGCAAAGCTGAAAGATGCATTTGTGGAGACACCGCCAAATGTGTTAACTAACGGTGGTGTTTTCAAAGATGGGTATAATGCCATGCTGGATGAAGCACGTGCTATTCAAAGAAGTGGAAAAGACTTTATCGCCACTTTGGAAGCCAGTGAAAGAGAACGTACAGGCATCAAGACATTGAAAGTTGGCTATAATAAAGTATTTGGCTATTATATAGAAATTTCCAAGGCAGCTGCGCAGCAGGTAAAAGAAGAATGGGGCTATGTACGTAAGCAGACCCTGACAAATAATGAAAGATTCATTTCTCCTGAGCTGAAGGAAAAAGAAGAAGCTATCTTACATGCTGAGGAAAATGCCATCCGTCTGGAGAAGGAATTATATGCACAGGTACTGGAAGATATTCGTGGATATCTGCCTAAATTACAGAAACTTGCCAATGTGCTGGCACAGATTGATGTGTACCAGGCACTGGCTGAGATTTCCAGCAGAAATGGGTATGTACGCCCTGTCTTTACAGAAGATGAATTAAGTATTACAGGTGGAAGACATCCTATACTGGATGAAATTATGAAAGATAAAAGATATGTGGCAAATGATGTACACATGGATTCTTCCACAACGATTTTACTGATTACAGGTCCTAACATGGGTGGTAAATCCACCTATATGAGACAGACTGCATTGATTGTGATTCTTGCGCAGATGGGATGTTATGTGCCATGTAAGGAATGCAGAATGCCTTTGTTCGATAAGATCTTTACACGTATTGGTGCCAGTGATGATATTTTGTCAGGACAGTCTACTTTTATGGTGGAAATGTCTGAGGCAAACAGAGCTCTTCAACAGGCAACTTCCAGATCTCTGGTATTATTTGATGAGATAGGAAGAGGTACAAGTACATATGATGGTATGGCCCTTGCACAGTCCATGATGGAATATCTTGCAAGCTGTGTACATGCCAAGACAATGTTTTCTACACACTATCATGAACTGACTTCTCTTGTGGACAGTATGGGCGTTGTAAAGAATGTACATGTTGTGGTCAAAGAAGATGACGATAAAGTCACTTTCCTATATCGTATTAAAGAGGGGGCTGCAGGTCATTCCTATGGTATTAATGTAGCACGTCTTGCCGGACTTCCGGAATCTGTATTATCCCGTGCAAAGGAAGTGCAGAAGGAACTGGAGTCCAAGAAAAGAGTCGTACAGCAGAGTTATCAGCTGATTGAAATGAAGAAGGAAGATCCTTTGGCGGATAAGGTATTATCCGAATTAAGAGAAGTGAATGTGGATGACCTTTCTCCACGTCAGGCATGGACGATGTTGTCAGATCTTATAGATGAGGTTAAGAAAAAATGAAAAATGATACATTAATCATAAAGGGTGCAAAAGAAAATAATCTCAAGAACATTTCCCTGGAAATACCAAAAAACAAACTGGTAGTCATGACAGGATTATCCGGTTCAGGAAAGACCTCTCTTGCCTTTGATACAATCTATGCAGAAGGACAGAGAAGATATGTCGAATCTTTATCTGCCTATGCAAGACAGTTTCTGGGTGGTGTGGAAAAACCGGATGTGGAAATGATTGAAGGGTTATCCCCTGCTATTTCCATTGATCAGAAAACTACCAGTAACAATCCAAGATCTACTGTAGGTACTGTAACGGAAATTTACGATTATTTACGATTACTGTATGCAAGATGCGGTGTGCCATACTGCCCAAATCACAATATTCCTATTACCGGACAGACTGTTCAGGAAATGGTGGATACAGTGATGGGGCTGGAGGAAAAGACAAGGCTTACTGTTCTTGCGCCTATTGTTAAAGATAAAAAAGGAACTTTTAAAGATACTTTTGCAAGATTATTAAAAGAAGGATATCTCAGAGCCAGAGTAGATGGTGATATGGTCATGCTGGAAGAGGATATCGAACTGGAAAAAAATAAAAGACATAAAGTAGATGTTGTGGTAGACAGAATTATCTTACAGGCAGGATCCAGAAGCAGAATCTATGATTCTCTGGAAACAGCCATTCAGCTTGCGGATGGAAATGCAGTGGTGCTTGCAGGAGATAAGGAGATGTTATTCTCCAGCAATTATGCATGTCCGGTATGCGGGTTTTCTGTACCCCATCTTGAACCAAGATTATTCTCTTTTAATGCACCTATAGGGGCATGTGACTTATGTCATGGTCTTGGTATTGTAGAAGAAGTGGATGTGGATAATCTGATTCCGGACCCTTCTTTATCCATCATGGAAGGTGGTATCCGGTATTATAAGAATACTGCTGGTACAGATAACCTGGAATGGTCCAGATTTGAAATATTGTGTAAAGCGTATAAGATTCCTCTGGATAAACCAATCTCTACTTTTACCAAAGCACAGATGCAGATTATTCTTCATGGCTCAGATAAACCAATTAAATATACTCTGGAATCTTCCGGTGGTATCAAGATGGAAAAAAATGACTTCATTGAAGGTATCAAAGATCTGATTGAAAGAAGATATGTGCAGACAACATCCACATGGAATAAAGAATATTATCATTCGTATATGATTGAATCTCAGTGTCCTAAATGTCATGGACAAAGACTGAATCCTCAGGCATTGAGTGTCAAAGTGGGAGATAAGAATATTGCAGAATTTACAGCGTTATCTGTTGTGAAGGCTTTGGACTGGATAGATGCTTTACAGCTGGATGCAGAAAAGAAGAAGATAGCGGAACTGGTATTGAAAGAGATCCGTTCCCGTTTATCTTTCCTGAAAAATGTAGGTCTGGAATATCTGACACTGGACAGACTGGCAGGTACATTGAGTGGTGGTGAAGCACAGCGTATTCGTCTTGCCACACAGATTGGTTCTCAGTTATCCGGAGTATTGTATGTCATGGATGAACCTAGTATCGGTTTACATCAAAGAGATAACAGCAAGCTGATTGCGACCATGAAGAATATGCGTGATTTAGGTAACTCTTTGATTGTGGTAGAACATGATGAAGAGACTATGATGGCAGCAGACTGGATTGTAGATATCGGACCGGGTGCCGGAGTGCATGGCGGACAGGTGATGGCCAATGGTACTCCACAGGAGATTATGGATAGTCCGCAATCCATTACAGGACAGTATTTATCAGGTAAAAAGAGCATTCCTTTACCTGACAAAAGAAGAAAAGGAAATGGCAAATGTATTGAAATCAGAGGTGTTGCTGAACATAACCTGAAAAAGATCAATGTCAAGATTCCTTTGGGCAAGTTTGTGGTGGTAACAGGTGTATCCGGATCTGGTAAATCTACATTGGTTAATGATGTATTTATGAAAGCTGTTCTTGCAAATCTTGGAAGACAGAAGGTGAAACCTGGTAAATTTACTTCTGTCAAGGGACTGGAGAATATAGATAAGCTTGTACAGATTGATCAGGATCCTATCGGAAGAACACCAAGATCCAACCCTGCAACGTATACTGGTGTATTTGATGATATCCGGGATATCTTTGCCAATACCTCCGAGGCAAAACTAAGAGGGTATGATAAGGGGAGATTTTCCTTCAATGTCAAAGGCGGAAGATGTGAAGCCTGTCAGGGAGATGGTGTAAAAGTCATCCGCATGAACTTCCTGCCGGATGTGTATGTGCCTTGTGAAGTGTGTCATGGCAAAAGATACAACGATGAAACTCTGCAATGTACTTACAGAGGCAAAAATATTTATGATGTGCTGGAAATGCCTGTAGAAGAAGCAGTAACTTTCTTTATCAACCATCCGAAGATTCACAGAAAACTGCAGACTTTACAGGATGTAGGTCTTGGATATATCAAACTGGGACAGTCCAGTACTACACTCAGTGGTGGTGAAGCACAGAGAGTAAAACTGGCAACGGAATTACAGAAGGTAGCTACGGGCAAGACAGTCTATATTCTGGATGAGCCGACAACAGGTTTGCATACCGATGATGTTAACAGACTGATTCAGGTATTACAGAGAATTGTGGATGGCGGGGATACAGTTCTTGTCATTGAACATAATCTCGATGTCATTAAGTGTGCAGACTGGATCATAGACCTTGGCCCTGAAGGTGGAGACGGTGGAGGACAGATTATTGCCCAGGGTACACCGGAACATATTGCAGAGGTGAAAGAAAGCTGGACAGGACAGTATCTTGTCAAAGCTCTGGAATGGACAAAACAGCATCAGAAATAAGAAGTGAGAAAACTTTCACTTCTTTTTTCTTGTATTTTCTGAAATTTGGCTGTAACATCTTACACCATAAAGGAGGTGGACGTATGCTCACATTTCTACACGATGAGAAATTATCTCTGGCAAAGTATGCTAAAGAAACATGGAAAGTCATGCAGGGAAAGTTTGCATTGACAGAAATCCACAGTCTTTTATATACAGTGGAAATACGTAAGGACAATGTCAGTATCTATCAGGCTGACAAAAATGAATCACCTGTGATTTTACCTACGGTGCAATTCAAAGCTATGCTGGAGATGTTCAGATACTAGGGTGAAAGCTCTGGTTCTTTTTTTTGATATATGTGTTAAAATTTCTTCGAGGTTTTTATATGGATAAGATGTACGAAAAGAAAGTGACAATTCGGGAAATCCAGGAATTCTTTAAATTTGAAAGATTAACTGGAGATGACAGTTCCCTTGACAGATGGACGGTTGTACCGGATGTAAACCGCCCGGGTTTTGAATTGTGCGGATTCTATAAAAGAAGTGATCCAAGACGTGTCATTGTCATTGGAAATAAAGAGTCTGAATTTATTCGTACGATGACACCAAATGAACAAAGAGCACGATTTCCGATGTTAACAGATGGATTAACACCAATGATCGTGATTACAAAGAATAATGAACTTCCTCCTATCTTAAAGGAACTGGCGGATGCTCAGAATTTTCCTATCATGCGTACAGAAATGGAAACGTATCGACTGGTGACAGATCTGATTACTTTCCTGGATGAGAAGCTTGCGCCGGAAGATACCATATCCGGTACTTTGATGAGTATTTACGGTAAAGGTGTACTTTTGACTGGAGAAAGCGGGATGGGTAAAAGTGAAACTGCCCTGGAACTGATTCGTGATAAGCAGGTATTGATTTCAGATGACAGAGTAGATGTAGCACATATCCACAACAAGATATGGGGACATTCCCCTGCAATTATCAAAGGGTTACTGGAAATCAGGGGCATCGGTATTATCGATGTGGAAAAGATGTTTGGTGCCAGTGCTCTGGGTAACAGGAGCCAGATAGATCTTGTCATCAAGCTGGTACATTACAATGAAGAATTTGAAAGTAATCGTCTGGGTGATGAAACTGTACATTACACTAAGATTCTGGATGTATTATTACCAACGATGATTATTCCTGTAGGTGCAGGTAGAAATATGGCTATATTAATCGAATCTGCAGTTACAAACTTCTCCTTACAGCAGGAAGGGTTCTCTTCCACAAAGCTGATTAAAGACAGATTTAACATGTATGTGGGGAAGGGGGTATGACATAGGATGTTTTCAACAATAGAAATTCGCTGGGAATCCCTGAGTGTGCTGGCAGCAGCTGCACTTGTCTACATATTTTTCAGAAAAGATATGAAGGAGAACGGATATATTGCCATGATAGCAGAAGAGATGTTTCTGGGGATGGTGATATGCGGTGTGCTTGGAGCACGTTTTTCCTGGTATCTTACTAATGGATTCCGGAATATTCTGCATTTCTTTTTATTCTTTGACGATGGCTTCGAATTACTTGGCGGAGTGATATCTATCATAGTATTCGTGTTTATATATATTCGACTTAATTACATGTCTTTCAGAAGAACGCTGGATTGTATCCTGCCACATTTATTGCTGGCACTGGGTATTGGCTATCTTCCATTTGGCCTTAAGGACAGCAGGGTTTTCCTGGTCAGTGGTGTGGCAATTCTTGGGTATCTTCTTTTGGAGATTCTTGGGAAAAGACTGTTCCATGACAGACACAGAGGAGACAGAGCTTCGCTGGCATTATTGTGGCTGGGGCTTTCCTGGTTCTTTATCAATGTAGCATTATATGGAAGAAGTAATATTCATCCAGTCAGTGGATGGACTGGTGTGGGTATTTCTGCTGTGGCTTTGATTTTCTATATCTGTAACAGAATATTTCCGATTCATCGTAAACCTCTGGTACTTTTTGACTTCGATGGTACGCTGATGGATACTAAAGCCATGGTGGATGAATCTTACAGATATTTATTTAACAAGTATGGTAATCTGGATGATTTTGATGATCAGACAAAACTGGAAGTGTTTGGCGCAGAAGATAAGGAAGCCATTGCACAGTTATTCAGCAATCAGAATACAACAGAACTGACAACAGAATTCAGAAGTTTTCAGGAAAACCTTCCGGCATTGGGATTAGTCAATCTGATGCCCCATGCGCTGGAAATACTGATGTGGTTAAAGAAACATGGGTATGTGGTAGGTGTAGTTACGACAAGACCTACGGACAACTGCAGAATGTGGCTGGAAGAATTTGATATTGAAGAATATGTAGATATGGTCATGGGGGCGGAAGTGTATAAAAACAAGAAACCTGCACCTGATGCATTGCGCAGAATATGTCATGAATTAAAGATGGGACATGATTATTGCGTATACATTGGAGATCATGCAAGGGATGTACGTATGGCAAGAAGGGCCTGTGTATATGCCATAGGGTACGCTACAAGTAAACAGGCGTATACAAGACTTGAAAAAGCACAACCAAATGAGATTATAGATGACCTTCTACAGCTCAGAGACAGTTTAAAGAAAGATAATCATAACTGGACATATAACCAGTTATAAGGGAGAGGATTATGACAAAGGAAGAATTTGAAACGATTATACTTTTCAAGAAAAATGAGTTTCATATCAGCGGATGGAATGCGCTGGATATCAATGCCGGTACTTTGGTAGAACTGGATGGGGACAGCAAGGAGGATATTGTTGCTGCAGTAGATGCCATGAAAGCATGTATGCTGGAAGGTGACTGCTATCTGAACGATCCTGGAAAAGAAAACAGGTACAAGCCTGAACTGACAGTGAGATATTATTGCGATAATCTGTCAGATGACAGAAGAAAGTACATGGATCTGCATGGAAATAACTAAGAGGGATAAGCTGACAAAGGCTTGTCCTTTCTTTTTGTAAAAATAGCTCTTTGCATGAGCGGGATATGTTTTGTATTTTGCGGCACACCCGTTTCCGTTGTTGTGCTAGAATGTAGATGGTGAAGTGCTTATGGAAAATACGAAAAAGAAAAAAATTATACTGATTTCAGGTATGAGTGGTGCCGGCAAATCTACTGCCGCAAGAGTATTGGAAGATATGGGATATTACATTATTGAAAACTTCCCGTTTCAGTTATTGCCGGCATTTGTAGATATGGTGGAAACTTCCTCAGACCCGAGATATGACTATATCGGTGTATGTACCAGTGCAGAGGATTTCCCTGCATTTTTAACAGGATTAAAGGGAAGGAATATGGATATTCAGGTGTTATTTCTGGATGCAAGTGATTCTGTAATCCTGCATAGATACAAAAGTACAAGAAGAACACATCCTCTTTTACTCAGCAATCAGTGCAATACATTAGATGAAGCTATCAATGTGGAAAGACAGATGTTCACAAGGAACAGTAACAGCTATTTTATTACCATTGATACTTCATTTCTGAATGAAAAAGACTTTAAGAAGAAACTGGAAAAGTACTTTGCAAAAAGTGCTGTTCCGTCTTTTTCCGTATCTTTTGAGTCTTTTGGTTATAAATATGGTGTTCCGTTAGATGCGGACCTGATGATTGATGTCCGTTTTTTACCTAATCCTTTCTGGGAAAAGGAATTGAGGCCATATTCCGGCAATGATGAATGTGTGTATACATATGTTATGGAAAAGGAAGAGACACAAGAATTTGTAAGACGTCTTCTGTCCTTTCTGGATTATGCCTTTGAACAGTATCAGAAAGAGGGAAAGAACCATTTTACCGTAGCCATTGGCTGTACAGGTGGTCAGCATCGTTCGGTCACTATCACAAATTTCCTGTACGACCATTATCGTACAAAGTACAACTCCTATAAGGAACACCGAGATGAAAAGGAATGGATAACATGTTAAAAGAGAAAAGAATTGTTGTTATCGGCGGAGGGCATGGACAGGCTCAGATCTGCAGAGGAATCAAGAATATTCCCAATACCCATATCAGTGCTATTGTGACTGTGGCAGATGACGGTGGCAGTACCGGAAGATTACGCAGACAGTTTAATATTCCTGCCATGGGAGATATACGTAATGTCATGATTGCTCTGGCTCCGCAGGAAACGTTATTTTCTTCATTGATGGATTACAGGTTTGATGATCCAAGTGGTAAGGAAAAAGATGTGGCCGGGCATAATCTTGGGAATCTGATTCTTACTGCATTAACAGATCAGAGCGGATCTTTCTTTGAAGCAATCAAGATGCTGGATGATGTCTTAAATGTCAAAGGAGAGATTATTCCTGCCACCACACAGGTAATTACTCTGTTTGCAAGAATGTATGATGGAGTCATTGTGAAGGGGGAAGAAAATATTCCTCATCTGGATAACAAGATTACCAGAGTGTTTTATGAAGAAGAAGTACATGCAACACCAGATGCCATCAGAGCTATCACTGAGGCAGATCTGATTATCTATGGTATCGGGTCAGTGTACACAAGTATTCTTCCTAATGTCATTATCCCTGAGATATCCAACGCCTTACAGGATACCAGGGCAAGAAGGGTGTATTTCTGTAATGCCATGACACAACCGGGTGAAACAGACGGATATTCAGTGGAAGACCATGTCAGAGCCTTGATTCAGCATGGTGCCATGGTGGATGAAGTGCTTGTGGCAAGTGATGCATTACCATTGGAGAATGTTGAAAGATATAAGGCACAGGGATCCACACCTGTATTTTTATCTCAGGAGGAACATGAATATACCGTATTGCGCAAAGATCTGTTAACCTTTGAAAAAGGGCAGATTAAACATGATGCTAAGAAGATTCATACCGCAGTCACTGAACTGCTGGAGGATTTGTAATGTCTTTTTCATCTGATGTTAAAAATGAAGCTGCACAGATAGAACTTGTAAAAAATGAGGGACGTGCGGAACTGTCTGCTTTGATACAGATGTGTTCTTCTTTATCGTTATCCAACAGAGGTATGACCATTAAGGTGCAGGTGGAAAATGCCGCAGTGGCAAGAACAGTCTGCAGACTCGTCAAGGACAGATATAATGCAGAAATCTCTCTGTCAGTAAAAAGAAGAATGAATCTTAAAAAGAATCTGATTTATGGTATCCGTATTATGACAGGAGCCCCTGTCATTCTTACAGACCTGGGCCTTTACAGCAGCAGAGGATTGCTGGAAGTACCATTACATAAGATTGTGTCCAATGACTCTCAGGCAAGAGCCTATCTTTGCGGTGCTTTTCTTGCAGGAGGATCTATTAATCCGCCTGAGAAAACAAATTATCACCTGGAAATCACTGCCAATAATGATAAACAGGCAGAATTACTACAGGAACTGTTAGCGAGATTTGACATCCATGCCAAGACAATTGAAAGACGAGGCAAACAGATTGTGTATGTGAAGGCAGCGGAGAAAATTGCGGATTTTTTACGTATCATAGGGGCTAATGAAGCAGTATTGAAGTTTGAAAATATACGTATTTCCAGAGATTTTACCAACTCTCTTACAAGATTAAACAACTGTGATGTGGCAAATGAAGTCAAGACGCAGAATGCCGCAAAGAATCAGCTGGAGGATATCCGTGTGTTACAAAGTACGTACGGATTAGAAAGGCTGGATGAAAAACTGCAGGATGTGGCAAAGTTAAGACTGCAATATCCTGAGGCTTCTTTGAATGAACTGTGTGCTGCTTATGAAGAAATGACCGGTATTTCCGTAAGTAAATCCGGTATGAAACATCGTTTTGTAAGATTGCATGAACTTGCGGAAAAAAGGAGAAAAGTATGAATGTGCCATCACTCATAAAGGGAATCATTGCCTGTGTCTGTATTGTGGCGTTTGTGGCAATTTTCCTGCCGTTTATTATCATTCCTGTACTTGTATTAATAGCATATGCCGTTATTTCCTATTTCAGGACCAGACATCTGATGAAGGGTACACAGGAAATGGCAGAAAAGATTCAGAAACAGGAAGAGAAGAATATTATAGATGCGGAATATGAAGTAAAGGAGGAATATAAGGAATGATTTTATTGGCTAAAGAAGAACAGAAAGCTGAAATCAGAGAATTGTGGGAAACCTGTTTTCCTAAAGAAGATTCTGCATATATTGACCATTACTTCAAAAATATTTGGACGCCAAGGTCCTGTTATGTGGATATGGAGGACGAAAGAGTTGTTTCGTCCATATGCAGAAATGCTCATGATATTCTGTTTAATGAAAAAGTGCTCAGAATCAGTATGTTAACAGGGATGGCTACCTTACCTGAATACAGAAATCAGGGAAGAATGCATGCCATGATGGATCTTGTGGTGGACGCATGCAGTCACAGTGAACTGATGACATGTATCTGTACAGACAGACCTGAGATGTATGAACCTTTTGGATTCAGAACAGGATTTGAAAGAACAGCGTATATGATTCAAAGACCGGATCTGAAACATATTCCACCATTAGGTACGGCCTATGAGGTGAAACCACTGGATATGTTAAAGGTATACAGTGCCTATATACGCAGATTTAATGGATTTTATACAAGAGATCTGGAATATTTTATTACTTATAAACGTCAGATATTATCTCAGGGTGGTAAGTTTATTGCGTACTTTAATGCACAGGACAGAATATGTGGATATGCAGCATATATATTAAATGGATCTGATCTGTATATAGATGAACTTGTTTATCTGGATTCTGTTGCTTTAAGTAAGATTCTTAACGGATGCCTTCAGGAAAGACCGAGAGTACATTTTCATGTGTCAGTTGCAGAGGATTTAAGAGTAGTATTTCCTCGTGCACAAATCAGACCGTACATCGGAACAATGGTCAGAATTAATGACTATGAGCTGTTTGGAAAACTGTTTAAGACAAGATGCCATACAGTAGATGAGGCACTGTCTATTTCTTATAAACCACTAAATCAGAATGAAGTTTATTGAAGCGTTTACAAGGCGTAAAAGTGATTAAATTCAAAGTAAACTAAAGTTTTCACAATTGACTATGGAACCTCATGAACTTATAATTTAATAGCAACATAAGGAGGAATTTGTAAAAATGGCAGTAAAAGTTGCAATTAATGGTTTTGGCCGTATCGGCCGCCTTGCTTTCAGACAGATGTTCGGTGCTGAAGGTTATGAAGTAGTCGCTATCAATGACTTAACAAGTCCAAAAATGTTAGCTCACCTTCTCAAATATGACTCAACTCAGGGTACATATGAAAAGGCTAGCACAGTTTCTGCTGGCGAAGATTCCATCACAGTTGATGGAAAAGAAATCAAGATTTATGCATTCCCAGATGCTAATAATTGTCCTTGGGGAGAATTAGATGTAGATGTAGTATTAGAATGCTCTGGTTTCTATACATCTAAAGCAAAAGCACAGGCTCATATCAATGCAGGTGCTAAGAAAGTTGTTATTTCCGCTCCAGCTGGAAACGACCTTCCAACAATCGTTTATAATGTTAACCATGAAACATTAAAGCCAGAAGATAAAATTATCTCTGCAGCTTCTTGTACAACAAACTGCTTGGCTCCAATGGCTAATACTTTAAACAAGTATGCTCCAATCCAGTCCGGTATCATGGTAACAATTCACGCTTACACAGGTGATCAGATGACACTTGATGGACCTCAGAGAAAAGGTGATCTGAGAAGATCTCGTGCAGCTGCTGTTAACATCGTTCCTAACAGCACAGGTGCAGCTAAGGCTATCGGTTTAGTTATTCCTGAATTAAATGGTAAACTGATCGGTTCCGCTCAGCGTGTTCCAACTCCTACAGGATCCACAACAATCTTAACAGCTGTTGTTAAGGGCGAAAATGTTACAAAAGAAGGCATTAACGAAGCTATGAAAGCTGCTACTAACGAATCCTTCGGTTATAACACAGACGAAATCGTATCTTCCGATATCGTTGGTATGAGATTTGGTTCCTTATTTGATGCTACACAGACAATGGTAGCTGAAATCGGTGAAGGACTATATGAAGTACAGGTAGTTTCCTGGTATGATAACGAAAACTCCTATACATCTCAGATGGTTCGTACAATCAAATACTTCGCTAACGTTAAGTAATTAAGATTTGTCGATCAGACAGAGGCTCAGGCTTCTGTCTTTTTATTTTTGTTTAGAAACCCCTTACATATATAAACAGATATGGAAATGTGGTATTTGCACGATTTGTGACAAAAACGTGAAAATAAAGTGATTTTTAGTCTTGCAAAGGTGTGCATTGAGTTGAAATAGCTGACTCTTCCTTATAAAATAGTTAAACAGGAGGGTCAAAATGAACAAACTTCCAGGAAAATTATCTCTATTACGTAAGAGCACAGGATTACCTCAGGCAGAAATAGCTGCAAGGTTACAGATTCCTGTTAATGAGTATATGAATTGGGAAAATGGGAACAGTATTCCAAGTATTGATCAGAGTAAAAAATTAGCAGAGTTCTTCCATGTAGAACTCGCTGCACTTTTAGATAACACAATGTCCTTTGTGGCACCTGCTATGCAGGAATCTGTAATGGACGCCAGTGTGGAAATTCCATTTGCGGCTAATGGTGGTATCAATGCCACACAGCCTCTGTCTTCGACTTTACAGTTACCTGCTCAGAATGATGCTGCAGAAGAGGTCGGAGGTTCTACAAGAGTGATGGATACCAGCACTTTTACAAGTATGTCCAATGCGGCACAGACTGCAGATACTTATGACGATGAAGACGATGAGGAACAGGAAAACACAGGTGCAACCAGGAAAGTCAATCGTACCTCTGCTCCTAAAAACAGTAAAAAACCTCTTCTTAAGAACAAGACAAATATGATTATTATCGCTTCCTGCCTGATTGCGGCAGTGATTCTTGCGGTAGTTCTGTTACTGACAAGAGGCGGTTCCAAGTCTGGTTCTCTGAGTAAATCCAATGTGAACAGACTGGTACTGACAGATAAGTATTCTCTGTATATAGGAGACAGCAGTATTCAGGCAAGAGGAGAAACACCTTCTTCCATTACCAACCTGAACAATTCTGTTCAGGTATCTGCTTACAGCGATATTGCCGGTGGCTTGAAGAGTGATGGTACAGTGGTGACTACTGATACAGATCTTGATCTGAGTGATTTTAAAGATATTACCAATATTGCAGTAGGCAAGAGTCATATTGCCGGTGTGAAAAAAGATGGCACCGTAGTATGTACTGGTTCTGAAGATGCATGCAAGGTAAGTGAATGGCAGAATATCAAAGCTGTGTATGCAGGAAATGATATTACTATCGGTCTTAAGGAAGATGGTTCATTTGTAAGCAGTGGAGGTGTCTCCATTCCTACAGATGTGAAAGGTGTGACAGGTGTCAGTATTGCCAATAATGCAGTGTACTATGTCAATAAGAATGGTACAGTGTCTTCTATTTCCTTAAACGGAGGTTCTGCATTGGCAACCAATTCTCTTTCCAATGTGACGATGGTTTCTGCAGGCGACAGTATTCTTGCAGGACTTAAGAAAGATGGCACAGTGACTGTGGTCAGTGATTCAGATGATGTAAAGACAACCGTCAGTTCCTGGAAAGATGTACAGTATATTGCTGCTAAGGGTAATACATTGATTGCGATTACCAAGAATGGAAAGATGTATGGCGTTGGAGACAACAGCTATAATCAGTATGAAAATACAGCGAAAGAGGAAGAAAAAGAAGATTCTAAACAGCTTTCTTCTGTTAAGAATATTCAGTTTGAAGTGACTACAGAAAGTCTGAAGATTTCCTGGGATAAGGTAGAACATGCTGATTCTTATGAAGTTATCTTTAACGGCGGTACTCCAAGTCTTGTGAAGGAGACTTCCATGACAGTTGGTGTATCTGATCTTAAAGACGGAGAAAGTTATTCTGTTTCTATTACTGCCAAAACGAGTGATGAAAAGAAATACAAGGACAGTGATGCCACAACCACTACCTATCAGTATAATGCTAAGACAACGCAGCTTTCACAGCCTTCAGGTCTGAATACAGCTGTGGATTCTGGAGGATCCTGGACAATCAGCTGGAATTCTGTGGAAAATGCAAACTATTATATCATCACGTTAAATGGAGAACAGGTAGACAGAATTGGTGGTACAAGCTATACCATTTCCAAGGATGCACTCATCAACAATATGAATTATACCGTTGGTGTAAGAGCAGGAAGTGATGATTCCAAGTATTCTGAAAGTGGAGAAACACAGGTAAGCACAGTCTACAGTGCTCCATCTCAGAAGTTACAGGTAACTGTACATTTTGTGGATGCGGACAGTGGTGAAGCTATTTCTGATGGTGCTTCCTACACAACAACTCTTGATGAAGGCACATATACAGGTGAAGAGCTCGCACAGGGACATCTGAGTGGATATACGGTTGTCGAAGGACAGTCTTTCACTATCGGTGCTGATGACAATTCCAGTTTCAATATCACTGTGAATGTGCGTCCAAACAGTAATTAACAGGAGACAGTACAATGGATAAAGTGTGGTATTACATGAAAACAGACCGTTCCAAGTATGGTCCTTATACAGACAGAGAATTAGCCAATCTGATTTCCAAGGGCATTGTTACAGAAAAAGATTATATCTGGATGCCGGATCTTGCTTCATGGCTGAAAGTGGGAAAAAGTATTTATTCTTTCTACATTCATGAAGAAAGCGAATTTGAAAACGATTTTAACATCTGATGAAAGAAGCCGAAAGGCTTCTTTTGTATACATGGTTTCCCATGTATACTATCTGTCAGAAGAAAGAGGTAATAGAAATCATGAAGTTATACATGGTGGATCAGGAAAATGTGGGTGGTAGTGGAATACATGGCATGAGTTCCTTACATAGTGAAGACAGAGTGATTATATTCTGTAATCATATTATGAAGTCTGTGCCGTTTGCCACGCATATTGAAATAGTGAACTGTAAAGCACAGGTCGAATATAAAGTGATTGAAAGATGTGGTCCGAATTATCTGGACTTTCAGCTTGTGACGTATCTTGGATATCTGATTGCTCAGACACACTATGAGGAAATCATTATTGTTTCAAAGGATAAAGGGTATGAAGCAGTGGTGGATTTCTGGAGAGATAAGGGATTAAAGATACACAGACAGTCCAATATAAAAGAGGAAGAATCCAGACTAAAACAAAAAAAGAGTATGCCAGGTAAAGCGGATACAAAGGCACTGAAGGCATTGCTGAAAGAAAAAGTAAAACTGGCACCTGCAGAGTATAAAACAGTATATGCTGTTTTTGAGGAAAGCAGTGAAAAGATGGAATTTCACGAAAAACTGTGTCATGAACTGGGACAGGATAACGGGGATAAGGTGTATAAAGCTTTGAGACAGGCATTTGCACAATCGTTGCCTGAAAGAAAGAAATAAGCTATAATGCATTTTGTAAACCGATGATAGAAACAAGTATCTGCAAGACAGAAATGATAGAGAAGGCTGTATGGTGAAAATGCCGCATGGAATCTTACAGAGAATGCATTCCTGAGGGTAGATCCGACAGGTAGGATCTGACGTTAAGCTACGCGTTAAGTGGAAAGAGTGTAATAGAAAAGTGGAACCACGTTAAGCGTCTTTTTGATAAGACGCTTTTATTTTAAGAGGAGGGAACAGACCATGATTAAACTCTATAATAGCCGTACATTACAAATTGAAGAATTTAAGCCGATTCATGAAGGACATGTAGATATGTATGTATGCGGACCTACTGTCTATAACTATGCGCATATCGGAAATGCACGTCCGATGATTGTCTTTGATGTTTTAAAAAGAGTTCTTGAAGCAAAAGGATATACAGTTACCTATGTAAGTAACTTTACAGATGTGGATGATAAGATTATCAATAAAGCTATTCAGGAAAATACTACAGAACAGGTAATTGCTCAAAGATATATTGATGCCTATACGCAGGTTAGAAAAGATCTGAATACAGAGTTGCCGGATATTACTCCAAGAGTCACACAGACAATGGATCAGATTATTGATTTTATTGATCAGCTTGTAAAGAACGGAAGTGCATATGAATCTGATGGAGATGTGTACTTTGATGTGAGCAGTGTGCCTACGTATGGTGAAATCTCTCATCAGAAACTGGAGCAGCTGGAAGCAGGTGCCAGTGAAAGGGTAGAGGAAACAGGTAAAGGCAAGAAGAATCCTTATGACTTTGCGTTATGGAAGAAGACAGATAAGGGTATTAAGTGGAACTCTCCATGGGGTGAAGGAAGACCTGGATGGCATACAGAATGTGTTGTGATGATTAACAATAACATGGGTGAAATGATTGATATTCATGGTGGTGGAATGGATTTAAAATTCCCTCATCATGAAAATGAAGTAGCGCAGCAGGAAGCCTTACATCATAACTGCCTTGCCAATTACTGGTTACATAATGCCATGGTGAATATTGACGGTCAGAAGATGTCCAAATCTTTAGGAAATACTTTATGGGCTAAAGATGTTGTGGAAAAGCTTGGTACAAATCTTACAAGATGGCTGGTATCTTCCGTACATTACAGAAAAGAACTGAATTTTTCTGAAGAAACCATTGAAACTGCACGTAAGGAACTTGAGAAGGTATTGAATCCTCTGAAACAGGTATCTATTAAAGAACAGCTTGCAGGTTTTGTGTCAGTTGGTACTTATGATGAAGAAAGTTACAATGCTTTTTTGGACTGCATGTGCGATGATATGAATACACCTAATGCGTATGCTGTTATCTTTGATACGGTGAAAAAGATTAATCAGGGTGTAAGAGTCAAAGAAATTGACTTTAGTACAGTGGATAAATATGTAAACAGTGTGGAAAAAATGTTGAAAGTGTTGGGCATTACAGTGGATATTCCTCAGTTGAGTGAAGAAGATAAAGAATTGTTTCATGTATGGAATACTGCAAAGAAGGAAAAGAATTTCGATGAAGCAGATAAAGCAAGAAATGCTTTGATGCAGAAGGGGTTACTATAATGGATCCTAAGGATTGTTCCGGAAGGACATTGGCTTTTTTGGGGGATGCCGTATGGTCATTGTGTGTAAGGGAGTATCTGTTGGAAAGCGGTGAAGGAAAAGGTAAAACACTGCAGAAGAAGAGTATTGCCTATGTCAGTGCCAAAGCACAAAGCAGATTTTACGGATATTTACACGAAGAAGGATTTTTCACGCCGGAAGAAGAGGATGTGTATCATCGCGGCAGAAATGCACACAGTACAAGCAGTCCTAAAAATACTGATGTGCAGATATACCGTATGTCTACAGGCTTTGAAGCAATTTTAGGTGCTTTGTGGCTTGAAGGAAAACAAGACAGAATCAGAGAAATGTGGGACAGAGTCAGAACCATGGAGGAGAAGTAATATGGCAGAATATGTGTACGGGAAAAACGTTGTAAAACAGATCTTACAGGATTCTTCCAGAGCCAAAGTGCTGTATCTTTCTTCCAGAGATAAACAGATAGAAGATCTTGCAAGAAAAAGAGGTATTCCTGTTCGTCTTGTGGATAAAAAGACAATTCAAAAACTGGCAAAAGGAGCAACAAATCATCAGGGTGTCATTGCAGAAATTGCACCATATCAGACATATTCCGTAAAAGAAATCGTCAATGCAATTCCTGAAGGAAAAAAGGGATTATTGATTATGCTGGATGAGCTCAGTGATCCGCATAATCTTGGAGCAATCCTCAGAACTGCAGATGCCATAGGAGCAGATGGTGTAATTTTTAAAAAAATAAATGCGGTAGGTTTAACCCCAACTGTTGCCAAGGTATCCGTAGGAGCTATTGACACTGTGAAATGTGCCAGTGTTACCAACCTGAGCAGAACCTGTGAAGAGTTAAAAGAACAGGGATGGTGGATCGTTGGTGCAGATATGGATGGAGTGGATTATCGCTCATTGGACTATGATATGAATGTAGTGCTTATCATAGGTAATGAAGGAAAAGGTATGTCACGACTTCTTGAAAAACAATGCGATTATATTGTCTCCTTACCGATGGTGGGAAAAATATCCAGTCTGAATGCCTCTGTCAGTGCGGGTGTACTGATGTATGAGATCTTTAACAAACGTTTTCCTCTGAAGTGAGAGGAAAAGAAAATGGAAAATCTGGACGAAGTATATTACATGTACAGGATGAATGATGCCTATGCACAGAAGAAACTGATAGGTATGATGCAATCTATGGTCAAAACATATGTATTTGATCTCTATCAAAGAAAAGCAATTCCTACAGGTGACTGGGAAGATGCGGTTGCGGTAGGTGTATATGGAGTGCAGAAAGGTCTGGAGGAGTACAGATATGATAAAGGATGTACGTTAATAACGTATTGCCTGTTGCTGGCAAAAAGAATGATTAACAATGAAATTCGTGCCCAATATGCCTTCAAAAGAAAGATAGATCGTTGCAAGGTTTCACTCGATGTTGTCGCGGAAGACAGAACATCTGTATTGTATGGAAAACTTCCACGTGTTAACGGAATGGAATGCCCGGAATACTATGCACGTTATTCTTTATCGCTGGATGAGGTAAGGAAGTGCATAAAGGAATTTACACCAATCCAGCAGGAAGTGTTGCGGTGCTGTATGGATAATTATACTGCAGATGAAACATGTACAGAACTGGGAATCAGCAGAGCTGTGTATTCCAGAGCACTTACCATAGTCAGAATGAAGGTAAAAAAGAGCTTATATGCATAACTCGATTGACGGGAAAACATCTTTTGTATAGAATAAATACGCACTTAAAGGAGTTTTTGTTATGGCTAAAGACGACAAGATCATCCTTGCTTGTGAAGTTTGTCTGAGTAATAACTACACAACAAACAGATCAAAGAACAGTAAAGGAAAAAGATTGGAGTTAATGAAATTCTGCCCAAAGTGTGGCAGAAAGACACTCCATAAAGAAACAAAGTAGGAGGTTTCTCATGACAGCAGAAAAGAAACAGCCAAAGAAAGAAAAGAAACAGAAGGACCATTGGTTTACATTACGTGGTATCCGTAAGGAAATCAAACGTGTTATATGGCCTAGGTGGAAGACAACAGATAAGGGACCTGGTATTATCCGAGTTACCTGTCAGGTAGTTTTATTTACAGGTTTCTTTGCATTATTCTTTGTCTTATGTAATTTCGCAATTACGTATTTATTAAAGTTTATTGGAGTTGGAGTATAAAACATGGTGGATGAAAATCAGAAAGAAAAAGGAAAACAGGCTATAGATGATCAGCATACAAAACGCTGGTATGTAGTCAACACATATGCCGGACACGAAAATAAGGTAAAAGAAAACCTGGAAAAACGTGTTGAGACTATGGGTATTCAGGATTGTCTTTTCCGTGTTGTTATTGCTGAAGAACCTGAGATTGAAATCAAGGGTAATAAACAGGTTGAAAAGATGCATAACTTATTCCCTGGATATGTCTTCGTTGAAATGATGATGACAGATGAAGCATGGTATGTTGTGCGTAATACACCTGGTGTTACAGGATTTATCGGATCTTCCGGTGGTGGTGCAAAACCATTCCCTGTTGCACCTGATGAAATGGAATCTATTCTGCGCAGAGTTGGTCAGTCAGATAAGAGAATTGAAGTCAGCTTTGCAGTTGGTGACAAGGTGCGTATTCTTTCCGGTCCTTTTGGAAGCAAGGAAGGAACAGTTATCTCTATGAACGATCAGACACAGAGTGCAAGTGTTCTTATCAATCTGTTCTCCAGAGAAACACCAATGGATATCGCATATTCCAATATTGAAAAGATTGAAGAAGAATAAGGGGTATACTCTTATTCTTTTTTTGATTTACAGGTTGACAGAGACCTTATTGCAGGATAATATAAACGAGCACGTTTACGTGCGATTTTAAGCATGCGTGGGAGGATGATTGCAAACATCCGCAGTAACCACTGCATGTGGAAACTCAAAGAATAAGGAGGAAAGCCACATGGCAAAGAAAATTGCAAAAATTTCTAAATTGCAGTTCGCAGCAGGCGGAGCTAAACCAGGTCCAGCTTTAGCTGCAGCAGGCATTAACATGCCTAAATTCTGTACAGAATTCAACGACAAAACTAAGGACAGAAAGGGTGATATCGTTCCAGTTATCATCACAGCTTATGAAGATAAGTCTTTCGACTTCGTTTTAAAGACAACTCCAGCAGCAGTTCTGTTATTGAAAGCTGCAGGTGTTTCCAAGGGTTCTGGTACACCAAAGACTGTTAAAGCAGGTAAGATTACAAAAGATCAGTTAAGAGAAATCGCTGAATATAAGATGCCTGACTTAAATGCTAACGATGTTGAAGCAGCTATGAAGATTGTAGCTGGTACAGCTCGTAACATGGGTATCACAGTAGAAGGAATGGAGGACTAATTTCATGGCAGGTAAGAAGTATAAAGCAGCATTAGCTATGGTAGATTCTTCCAAAGCTTATACATATCAGGAAGCTGTTGCATTAGCAAAGAAAACAGCAACAACTAAATTCGATTCTTCTGTAGAAGTTAGCTTCTGCTTAAATGTTGACCCTCGTCAGGCTGACCAGAACATCCGTGGTGCTATGGTTCTTCCTAACGGAACAGGTAAGACACAGAGAGTATTAGTAGTTACTCAGGGTGCTAAGGCTGATGAAGCTAAGGCGGCTGGTGCTGACATTGTCGGTGCTGCTGATGTCATCGAACAGATTCAGCACGGCTGGATGGACTTCGATATCATCGTTGCTACACCAGATATGATGGGTCAGTTAGGCCGTTTAGGTAAGATCTTAGGTCCTCGTGGTTTAATGCCAAACCCTAAGACAGGTACAGTAACAATGAACGTTACTCAGGCTATTGAAGAAATCAAGAAAGGTAAAGTTGAATACCGTGTTGACAAAGATGGTAACGTCAATGCCATGATCGGTAAAGTTTCCTTTACTGATGAAGCTTTAGCTGAAAACTACAAAGCTCTGTTCGACCAGCTTGTAAAAGTTAAGCCATCTACAGTTAAGGGTGCATATATCAAGAACATCACTGTTTCTACAACAATGGGTCCTGGTATCAAAGTATCTTTAGACTAATTGGTAATCTTGAAAGATGTCAGAATATGGCATCTTTTTTTGTTATAATCTTGATTGTAAATTTGTGAGGTAAATATGAATCTGTCTGTTGGTTTTATGAGTAGTGTGCTTGGAGGAATTGGTGTGATAGCCTATCTTGTAGCACCGTTTCTTGAAGAAAATAAAAAGGCGTTTTATGCAAGACTGTTGTCTCAGGTGTTTTTTGGACTGATGTTTTTTTACATCGGATGTCTTGCGGGTGTTTCCTATTATGCTTTTTTGTTATTGTCCGGACTATTTCAGAAACAGATAGAACATAATAAGATTGTGTCTGTAGTATATGGAAGTATTGCCATGGCTGTTACATTCTTTGTGAATAATACAGGTAATTCCGGTATTGTACTGGCTGTATCTTTATTGCTGATTTTCTTACCGATTAATGAGGATACCATGTTAACAACCACATCTTATATTGATGTACTGACATCTCTTGCACTGGCATATTATTCTTTAAATGTGAAAGCATGGGTGTCTTTGGCGTTTGCGATTATTTTATTATTGATCGCTGTGGCTGGTCTTGTGTCCAACATTAAATTATCCAGAGCAGGTGGTTTAAAGGCTGTGGAAAGAGAAGAAATGGAATATCAGAGAAAGAAAGCACAGAATAAAAAGAACAGAAAGACAGGCAGATGATGAAGAACGGTTTCAGATGGCTATTTTATGTTTTGGGTATTTTAATACTGGCATTAGGATTGACTCTGAACACTAAAGCAAATCTTGGAGTATCTCCTATTATTTCTACTGCGTATATTACAAGTGGACTTACAGGATTTTCTTTTGGAGATGTAACTTTTGTATTGTACTGTCTGTTTGTTGTGGCAGAGTTGCTGTTATTAGGGAAAGATTTTAAGATTTTATTACAGATACCTTTCAGTATTGTATTCACAAGATTCTTAAATCTTTTTACTGACTGGATTCCTGTAATGCATACTTTACCTTCACAGTTATGCTTGTTAGCACTGGCTGTTATCTGTACAGGTATTGGTGCTGCATTAACAGTAGATATGGAAATTGTACCGAATCCTGGAGATGGAATAGTACATGCCACAGCAAAGAAGATCCATAAAGAGATGGGATTTACGAAGAATATCTTTGATGCATGCTGTATTTGTATTACTTTATGTGCAGGATTTATTTTCAACAAACCTTTTTATGGTATAGGACTTGGAACAGTACTGGCTATGATTGGGGTAGGAAGAGTGATTGCTCTGTTTAATAAACTATTTAAAGATAAGTGTCAGACATTGGCAGGAATGAAGGATCAGATGTAAAAACTGGTCTTTTTCTTTTGGGTATAAGAAAAGCACATGTTTATCAGAAACATGTGCTTACCTGATCTTAGTGAGTTTTACCACCAGAAACTTTAATGTCTTCTTCGTTCAGGACAATAGCTTCAATAGCAGCTGTCAGTCCTTTAACGATGTCATCTAAAGACATGCTGGCTGTGTTAGCCTTACCTACAGCCTGAGATGTCATGAATGGAATATGAATGAATCCACTCTTCTTACCTGGGAATTTGTGTTCACAGATATATCTTACACCGTATAATACATGGTTACATACGAATGTACCTGCAGTGTTGGATACAGAAGCAGGAATACCAGCTTTCTTAACGTTTTCTACCATTGCTTTAATAGGTAAAGCAGAGAAGTAAGCAGCTGGACCATCTGCAAAAATTGGTTCATCTACAGGAGTATTACCTTCATTATCTTTAATACGGAAGTCGTCGCAATTGATGCCGACTCTTTCTACTGTGATGTCTGGTCTTCCACCAGCCTGTCCAATGGAAACAATCACATCAGGATCACATTCCTTAATTGCTTCTTCAACCTTCTGCAGTGATTTATGAGCTACTGTAGGGATTTCAACCTTAACGATTTCTGCGCCTGCAATTGTATCTGGTAATAGCTTAACAGATTCAATTGCCGGGT
This sequence comes from uncultured Bulleidia sp., assembly GCA_934757945.1. GTDB lineage: Bacteria > Bacillota_I > Bacilli_A > Erysipelotrichales > Erysipelotrichaceae > Bulleidia. Next base: position 45,042 of record CAKVLT010000003.1, read on the forward strand.
TAATTGGTTCGCCTCCAAACGGATCAAAACCTGTAACTAAAATTTTCATAAATTTATACCTTCCTTGTTTGAAAATTATAGCATAAACACTTGAATTTTAAAAATGAGCGGTTATAGAATAGATATGCATAAACATTGTTAATTTTATGGATAATTAACGATGGTCAAAATTTATTACCAAAAATACTAAAAGGTATTGACGGAAAGTCATGGGGCTAAGTCTTGTAAAAAAGATATGCTTGCCAGATTGCGCTGTAACATATGAGGGGTTCCAGTGCTTTTTATTTTCTATAAGTGTTTAGAGGGAAGAGTGGGAAAACATTATGAGAAAAGGTTTAGTAAAGAAATTTTGGATTTTTATGGTTTCGTTACTGATGATCATTGGTAACATGCAGAGTTTTGTGTTTGCGGAAGGAGAAAGTAATCTACAGGGGTATGCCAATGTAACTAAAGTAGAATACAAAGATTCCACTGGAGTATGGCATGATATTACTGATACTTCAGGTACTGCAATCAAAAACAACACAGAACTTCGTTTTAATGGAGAGTTTGGCATTTCCAATATTGACCATAAAAATGAAGATGCTACTTTAGACATTGATTTGGGTGCTATCAATGTGACAGTAAATGATTATGCAAGAAGTCTGATTAAACCTGGTAGTGGCTGGACATCTGAATATGAAATTAAGAATAACCATTTAGTTATTTATCTGACAGCTAAAGACAGACTGCAAAGTGATATAGAAGGGGATTTTGAAATCAACGGTAAAGTCACAATTACGGATAGTGCTATTCAAGATGGTCAATCTGTACCTATTAAATTAGATGGTAAAACTATTACTATTACATATGACAATCCTCCGACAACCAGTGTATTATCCGCTAATAAAATGCTCGATCGGGGGGGGGTATATAAAGGTGCTGATGGTAATTACTATCAAAACTACAAAATAGAATTAAGAGCAGAAGGTGGTAATGTAAGAATCACTTCTTTTAATGATACTTTAGGAAGCAGTTTAACTTATTCTGGCCCGGTTTCTGTTAAAAATGCTGATGGAACCGTTTCTACCTATAATTCTATTCAGGAGATTCCTGCAACGGAATTAGCCAAAGACACAAGTATGACAATCAGTTATACTGCAAAGCTTAATAAAACTGAAAATGAACTGTTTAATAATAATTATTATGATGGCACATATACTAACAGGTTTAATGCAGGCTACACAAACAATAGAGATGAAGAAAAAAATACCGGAGATAGAGAGGTTACTGTAACTGTAAATAAGCCGACAGTAAACAAATCTGGTGTATATGATTCTGCACACAACTCTATAATATGGACAATAGTTATTGATATACAATCATATAAGGATCTCGTTGATGGAGATGTTCATTCATTAGCATCCTATTTATCCGAAGCAGGTATCACTGATACTGCAGGAGAAGGATTGGAAAATGTTGTGTTGACATCAGATAATTTTATTGCTGATGGAAATGGAAAGTTTACTGCAACATATACAACCCCAATTAAAGAGGGAGTAGATATTTCCAACGGAAAAACATTTACAAATGATGTGACAGTTAACTTTAAAGATAATGTTGTTTCAAATACTGGTACAGTTACAATTGGCCCTACAAAAGAGTATATACAGAAAACATTTGATAGTGTGGATCCTTTAACAGGTATTTTCACATGGAAAGTAAGTGTAAAATTAGAAGAAGGGATGAAGGAAGTATCGTTACTTGACCAACCGGATAATACTACACAGAATCCCAAAGCATATAGAATTCTTTTGGGTGACACGGTGCTATATGAAAATGGACAAATGACAGAAGCTGCTTCAGGAATTATGTCCAGGATTGACCAGTATTACAATGTGGAAATGTTTTTTGATCAGAGCTATGTAGATTCTCATCCTAGTGAAACGTTAGTGTTTACTTATCAGACTCAGTTAAATCAGAGTGGTCTTGAAAATGGCAGAGAATATACAAATACTGCTCAATTGAATTACACATATGGTACAGATAAAAATTCTCAGTCATCTAGTGCAAAATATAAATATGAATCTTTAATCACAAAAAGAGCAACCGGGCAAAATGAATGGGATAATACGTCAGGTGGTAATGCACTTAAGTATACAATTACTGTCGATTTAAAAGATAATTCTAACTATCACGCAGGCAGTCAGCTTGTAATTAAAGATACTGTGAATAATGGTTTTGTGATTGATCCAAATACCATACAGGTGAGAACATCTACATGGAGCCATTTCTATGAAGATAAACCAGATTCTTATTACGGTGAAGTTACATATGATGCAGAGCAACAGGCATTTATAATCACTATTTCCGAAGCATTATTCAACTGGGAAGTAAATGGTGGAAAGAAAGAGCTTGAAATCATCTATTATGCTTATCCTTCTGCTGATACACCAATTGGTAATACAAGATTGACAATACAGAACAGGGCAGAGGGGACAATTGACGGAAATACTATTGGTACTTCTGTAACAAATACCGACTATACATTACCGGAAGTTTTAAAGAAAACAGCAATTCAAAGCAGTCATGATGGAGTATTCACTCATACTTTTGTAGATTGGGCTGTAGAAGTAAATCCTGCTGGAGTAAAATTAAATGCTGGGCAGCCAATGACAGCTGTTGATACATTAGGTGCAAACAGCGTGTTGAGTTACGATTTATCAAGTATAGCTGTAACAAATTTAAGAACTGGAACACCATTAGAAGCTGGTACATATACCTGTAGGTATGATACTGCAACTAATTCTGTAAAATTTACACTTCCAGATGGAATGCCAATAAAAATTGCTTATAAGACCAATATAAATGCGTCTAAAGGTACTGAGTTAAATGCAACAAATGCTGGTAATACTTTTGTTTTATACGGAAGCAGTAATGATACAATTTCTGAAAAAACATATAACATGGGTGGTGAATACAGACCAACTATGGACATATCAGGTACTTCTGCACAGTTAACCATCACAAAGTATGACGCAACTAATAATCAGAATGTTTTGTCTGGAGCTGAATTCCAGCTTTACAGAGTCAAGTATACGGATGGTGCAATGCATCGTATGTATACAACGCCTATTGCTTTAGATGGACGTACAACATTTACTACTGGAGCAGATGGCAAAGTAGTTATACAAGGTAATGCGGCAAATGGGTTAAGACTAGATCAGATTTATGAAGTTGTTGAGACCGAGGCACCTGAAGGATATGAAGTGGCTCCTAGTACGTATATTGTATTTAAAGGAAATGACTTTAATGAAGTGAAAATGCCTGAGGCAGGTTCTCAATATGTGGTACAGATTCAGAACAGCAGTGTGGGATATGTAAGTATTGCAGATAGAGAAACAACTACACCAAAAGGAACATTAACTATTGAAAAGACCTTTAATGGAATTAATGAACTTTTATATCCGGATTCTGTCGAATTTACAGTAACAAAGGATGATGGTACATATAGCAAGACTGTATATGCAACCAAAGAAAATGATTATCAGGTTACATTATCTAACCTTGAATTAGGTACGTATACCGTGCAGGAAAAGACTGAGAGTGCTAGTGCAAAGACTGAAGGGTATACATTTACCACTGCATATGCTGTTGGAAAAGAAAGTACTCAAGAAGTTACATTTACAGGCGCATCACAGCAGACTGTTTCTGTAACAAACACTTATAAGAGTGAAACTACAGAAATTCCAGTTAAAAAGGTATGGAGTGACTCTGAAGCAGAACATGCTGGTGTACAGGTTGCTTTGATGAACGGTAACGCAACAGTAGCAACCTTAACCTTGAATAAAGATAATGCATGGGCAGGAACATTTACAAATCTTCCTAAGAAAGATGCAAATGGAAATGCCATTACGTATACAGTGAAAGAAGTTACTGAGGTGGCAGGATATACTTCATCCTATACTAAAGATAGTAATGGTACATTGGTTGTTACAAACACCAAGGTAGAAAATCCAACGAGCAGTCTCACATTTACAAAGGCATTTGCCGGAGCAACTATCAGTGATGATATAAAGGGTGCTGTTAAATTCACAGTAACTGGTCCGGCAATAACAGGTGTTAAAATCGTAAGTCTTTCAGATATGACTCTGAATCCAACTACAGGAATTTACAGTTATACAATTTCAGATATTCCTGAAGATAAGTTTGGTACTTATACAGTTACAGAAACAAACAATGGCTTAGATGGTAATACTGACTATACATGTGTAACAACTATGGCAGTTGGAGGCGCTTCGACAGCAACAACTTCTAAGACAGTTACTGTAAATAAAGAAACTGCAGGAAGAGTAGATATTACCAATGAATATACACAGGTAGAACATCCAACGAGCGGTCTCACATTTACAAAGGCATTAGCTGGAGCAACTATCAGTGATGATATGAAGAATAATGTTACATTCACAATTAGTGGCCCTGCAATCACTGGTGTTCAAACCGTATTTCTTTCACAAATGACACAGGATCCAACTACAGGAATCTACAGTTATACAATTTCAAATATTCCTGAAGATAAGTTTGGAGAGTACACAGTTACAGAAACAAACAATGGCTTAGATGGTAATACTGACTATACATGTGTAACAACTATGGCAGTTGGAGGCACTTCAACACCAACAACCTCTCAGACAGTTACTGTAAATAAAGAAACTGCAGGAAGAGCGGATATTACCAATACATACTTTAAGAAAGTATCTGTTTCCAAGAAAACACTTGGTGGAGAAGAAATTTCTGGCGCAGCATTATCATTGAAAGACAGCAGTACAGGAAACGTGGTGGAAAGCTGGACAAGTAATGGTGCTGAACACAAAGTTGTTCTGAGTGAAGGTACATACACATTACATGAAGAGTCTGCACCTGCAGGATATGCTGTAGCTAATGACATAACATTTACTGTTGATGCAGAAGGTAATGTTACATTAGACGGTAATCCTGTCAGTGAAGTAGTCATGGTGGATAATGAAACAAGTGTTTCTGTTTCCAAAGTAGATATTGTGGACAATCATGAAATAGAAGGTGCACATATTCAGATTATTGATGATCAGGATAAAGTGGTTGAAGAATGGAATAGTACCAATGAAGCACATGTAATAACAAAGCTGACAACCGGTAAGAAATACATTCTTAGAGAAACAACAGCTCCTGAAGGCTATCTGTTAACACAAGATACTTACTTCGAACTAAATGGGGACGGAACGATTAATACAGATAAGAGCACAACTCCTGTATCTGAAACAGGTGTGTTATTGGTACAGGATACTGCTATTTCCAAAGTGTCCTATACAGTAACTAAAGTTTGGAGTGATGGTGGTGTTGCAGATGTAACATTCCCTGAATCTATTGAAGTAAAACTGCTGGCAAACAATGTGGTTGCCGGAACAGTACAGCTAAATGCTGAAAATAACTGGACATACACATGGGAGTCTTTACCAAAGACAAACAGTAAGGGAGAAGCTATTACCTATAGTGTAAGCGAAGTACAGGTAAACGGATTCAATTCTACTGTAGATCCAGTGGTTGATGAAACTACAGGTAACGGAGTAATTACATTAACTAACACATATTCTGAAGGTAAGACTGTACAGATTTCCAAACAGGATGTTGGTGGACAAGAAATCGGCGGAGCTCAGATGATCTTAAAGAATGAGAATGATGATGTGATTTCTAACTGGACATCAGTAGAAGGAGAAAAGCATACAGTAACAGTAAAGCCTGGCACATACACATTACATGAAGATTCTGCACCTGCAGGATATGCTGTAGCTAATGATGTAATATTTACTGTGGATACAGAAGGTAAAGTAACAGTAGGTGGTAGTCCTGTCAGTGAAGTAGTCATGGTAGATGAATATGCTTCTCATGATGTGATTATTTCCAAAGTGGATGCTGCGAATAATAAAGAACTGGTAGGTGCTGTGTTAAAGGTTACAGATAAAGAAGGTAACGAAGTAGATACGTGGACCAGTGAAGATGGCAAGAATCATACAGTAACAGTAAAACCAGGTACATATACATTCACTGAAGTATCTGCACCAAAAGGATATGAACTGGCTGAAAGCATTACATTCAATGTGGATCTGAATGGTAAAGTAACTATAGATGGTAAAGAGGTTACTGCAGTAGTTATGAAAGATGCAAAGAAGCCAGCAAATGTACAGACTGGTGTACATACTAATGTTTGTGGATTTGGAGCTTTGGGTGGATTCAGTATCGGTATGGCATTCATTGTTCTGTTCTTAAGAAAGAAAATGGATTAATCCTGTAAGAGGTGGGTTTAGATGATAAACTCATCTTTTTTTATTTGTGTGATGTAAAAATTTTCTTTTTGTGGAAACAATGGTTTTGATCACATGTGTAAACATTAACAAACCGTTGAAAAATGTACAGAAAAGCTGATATAATGAATAAACTAATTGAAAGGGGACAACTCAATGGAATTATTAAAATTAATTGGTGTTGTAATCGTAGTTATTGGTTTCGCTCTGAGATGGGACACGATTGCAACAGTTGTGGTTGCTGGTATTGCTACAGGTTTAGTAGCAGTGGCTGAAGGCTCCATGACATTTATTGGTATCTTTGATACCTTTGGAAGTTCTTTTATTGGTAACAGAACTGCAACTCTCTTTGCTTTAACAGTAGGTATCATCGGTATCTGTGAAAGGTACGGTCTGCGTGATAAAGCTAAAGACTTCATTAACAGTATGAGAGGTATGACAGTAGGAAGATTATTTGGAGTATGGACAATCATCCGTATTCTTTCCTCTGCATTCTCTTTAAGACTTGGTGGACATGTACAGTTTATCCGCCCTATTATCCTTCCTATGGCTGAAGGTGCTATTTCCAATAAGTATGGTGATAAAGTACTGGAAGATCCTGCAGAATCCGACAGAGTTAAAGGTATTGCTGCAGGTACAGAAAACTTTGGTAACTTCTTTGGACAGAACTGCTTCATGGGCGCTTCCGGTACATTGTTAATTGCCAGTACATTAACTGAGCAGGGCTTTGATGTTACACCATTATCTGTTGCTTTAAATGCCTGGCCAATCGCATTAATTACCATGGTGGTATGTTTCATTTACTACATCTGGTATGATATGTCCCTTGCAAAGAAATATGGAGGTAACAAATAATGTTGAACGCTATTACTTTAGTACCTGCAGAAATATCTGCTGTATACAATCCATATTTACAGGAATTTTTCTATGCCATCATTGGTCTTGTTTTCATTGCTAATGGTGTAAAAGCATTTAAAGATACAAGTGTGAAAAAACATGTTACTACAGGTCTCTTCTGGAGTATCATGGGTGTTTGCTTCATCGTCGGTAAGTATATTCCTTCCTACATCGTAGGTTTCTTGATAACTTTCACTGCTGTATTAACAGCTATTGGTGGTGTTGTTGAAACAACAAACAAAGCTCCTACAAAGGAAGAAACACGTGCTAATGCCAATAGAATCGGCTATAAAGTATTTATTCCTGCTTTAACATTAGCTTTAGCTTCCGTAGCCTTCTCCGTATTAGGTATTGTCAGTGGTAATAACGCTATTGGTGTATCTGCTGTCTTAGGTGTGATTGCTGTACTTTCTATTACAAAGGCTCCTGCAAAATCCATTATTACTGAAGGCAACAGATTATTAGATAACATGGGTGCTGTAGCTTTCTTACCTCAGTTATTATCTGCTCTTGGTTCTTTATTTACAGCAGCTGGTGTAGGAACAGTTATTTCCGGTTTCGTAGCTGCTTTAGTTCCTGAACATGCTCATTTCATCGCTTGTGCAGTTTACTGTATAGGTATGGCATTGTTCACAATGATTATGGGTAATGGTTTTGCTGCATTCTCTGTTATTACAGTTGGTGTAGGTATTCCATTCTTAATCAATGAAGGTGCTAATCCTGCAATTGTTGGTACATTAGGTTTAACAGCAGGTTACTGTGGAACATTATTGACACCTATGGCTGCGAACTTTAATATCATGCCTGCAGCATTATTAGAGACAAAGGGTAAATATGCTATCATCAAGGGACAGGCGCCTATCGCCATCACCATGCTGATTATCCATATTGTATTAATGTACTTCTGGGCATTCTGATAATATTTGAAACTATCCGATATACGGGTAGTTTTTTTATGCTTGAAAGAATGCAGTATAAGGCAATTTCACGTAAACAGTAGTATACTTCTAGTATGCAAAATAAAGAATTGGAAATCAGAAAAGAAGAAATCAGAAATGCGCATGTTCTGCAGCTGTTATCTATGCTGTTGATAGTGGGAATACTTATAACAGTGGCTGTTTTAAAAGGTACGTCTTTAAGATATTACAGTATTGTAGCAGGGAGTCTGATGCTTGGACCTGTTGGTACGATTGTGGTTACGAGTGTTCCGCTTCTTGGAAAAGTAAGTTATGAAACAGAAGATCTGATGGATGCCAACAGACATATGCATGTATTAAACAGAGTAGGAATTATTGTGCTGTATGCTTCTTTTGGATTGTTGATAGCGGGAATGATTACAGCTATCAGTATAGGATTATGAGGTGATAAGTGTGAAACATTATGATATGTAGCAGACATGACAAAAAGAAGTGGCTATCCACTTAGTTAAAATCAAGATGAA
>CAKVLT010000004.1 GCA_934757945.1 uncultured Bulleidia sp.
GTATATGCTAATACCACTAGGATTATGGCATATCGCATATACCAAAAAAGTGCCAGAAAAGCGATTCATCTCACCACGTATACCAAACATTGAAGTGGGAGTATTCTCGCTCGTTCAAGATAAAAAAGCATCAGGAAGTTTCTTCTATAAATAAAGAAAAAAGATAAGAAAGAAAGTCATTTGCAAATAACTGTCTCTCTTACCTTATACACTTTCAAATTCCCTGCAACTATACTTTTTAAGCTGCCTTATTAATGGAATGAATCACTTCCAGATAATACTTCTTCAATTCCTTTTTCTGATCATCACTTAATGCAATATTTTCATTGGAGGAAACAGCAATACCTTTTACTGTAGAGGTATGGTAACCGGTAATTACCCCATGATTCACTGCAATCAGGTCCGGCACAAAGAAGGATTTATTACCTGCCTGATCCACATATAATGTGGAATCAATATAGGTTGTCAATGTGGAAAGATCCTCTGCTGAAACAGAATCACTTGTATTGACTACATACACATTCACATCCAGTTCTTTTGCGGCTTCCTGCAAAACACTTGCCGCAATTTTGCATTCTGCACTGTCCGGTTTTGCATAAAATACCAGAGCACTGCTGTTTTCCTTGAAAATACGAATAGATTCCGCAAGAGAAACAGATGTAAAATGTGCAGAACTCTCCAAACCATACACACTCATATCTGCAGGAGCACTGTTTAAAGTTACAGTTTCCTCTATCTGTACAGTCCCCGACGCAAGAGCTTCCATACCATCCTGGTCACGGTTATAAAACATGCAGGCATATGCAAGAATCACAAATGCCAGTAATAATTTTTTCAATCCAGATCACCTCTGTGTTCCACTTTTGTTTCTTCATAGAAATTATCAATGAGCTCTCTTGTCGCAAGAGATTTGGAATAGGCAGTAGCTGCACCACAGGACGCACCGAATCTAAAGGAATCCACAGAGTCTTTAGAACGCAGATAGTCCATTAAGAAACCTGCCACCATGGAGTCACCTGTACCTACCGTATTGATTGCCTTGGAATCAGGCTTGGACAAAGTAACACCATAAATACCCTTTTTGCAGGCAAGAATAGCCTCTTTGTTTGCCACAACAACAATGACATTTTCAGCACCTTCATGCACTAACTGTCTTGCCGCACCGATAATATCCTCTTCACTTACAATATCTCTGTCCACCATAGCAGACAATTCTTCTGGGGTTGTCTTAATCAGGAATACTCCTTCCTTTAACATATCTTTTGTCAATGCAGGATCTGTATCCAAACATACTTTCACGTTGTTTTCCACAGCCTTCTGTAACATAACATGAACATCATCCACAAGATATGCCTGCGTATTACCAGCTACGACCAGAAAATCTCCTTCACCAAGTCTGTCAATCTTTTTAGCCAGATTACACATATCTTCATCTGTGATGACAGGTCCCATGGCATTAACATCCGTAGCTTCATTGTTGGCACGTAACTTCAGGTTAATACGTGTATGCCCATTGGTATAGGTAAAGTTAGGCTGAATAAATTCATATTTAGCCAGTAAACGAATATAGAAGTCTCTTGTAAAACCACCGATAAAGCCAAAGGCTCTGGAAGGAATCCCAAGGTTATTCAACACAATGGAGACGTTGATTCCTTTACCACCTGCTTCATAGTATTCCAAATCAGATCTGTTCAGAACACCAGACTGTAAAGGTTTGGAACACTCCATGTAGTAATCCAGAGAAGGGTTCAGTGTACAAGTGCAAATCATAAGTTTATTCTCCTTTAGACACCAGCTCTGCAATCTTTTCTACAAGCTTGCAGGCAAGTTCTAATTCTTCCATCACACAGTATTCATAACGTCCGTGGAAGTTCCCTCCACCATTACCAAGATTAGGACACGGTAAGCCTCTGAAGGTCAGTTCTGCGCCATCTGTACCTCCACGAATACTTTCATTGACTGGCTGTAAGTCTAATTCCTTTAATGCTGTTTCTGCAATAGAAGAAACCTCAGGATGCTGAAGAAGAATTTCTTTCATATTGTGGTAGCCATCCTGAATATCCACATGAATTACTTCCTGTCCATGTGCTTCATTAATGGCCGTTTCACCAGTCTTCATCATCTTCTTCATTCTTTCAAAATCAGCTGTTTCATGAGCTCTGATGATATACTCCATAGTAGCAGTATCTACATTTCCCCGCATATTGCATAAATGGAAGAATGGTTCTCTGTTACATGTATGCTCAGGACGCATATGTTCCGGCAAAGTATTATGAAATTCAATAGCTGTGTTTAACGAATTGATCATTCTGTCTTTTGCCGAACCCGGATGAATGGAGAAACCTGTGCATGTTACAACAGCACTTGCCGCATTAAATGTTTCATCGCTCCATACATCTACTCTGTCACCATCCATGGTATAGGCAAAATCCGCACCAAATTTTTCAATATTGAAATGTTCTGTACCTCTGCCTACTTCTTCATCAGGTGTAAAGGCAATGGCAATTCTTCCATGTTTTACTTCCGGATGTTCCATATAGTACTGCACTGTTTCCATAATACAGGCAATACCTGCTTTATCATCCGCACCCAATAATGTAGAACCGTCCGTCACCATTAATGTTTTACCCTTTAATGTCTTCAAATATGGGAAATCTTCCACTTTTGTAATAACACCTTCACAAAGCGTAATATCCTCTCCATCGTAGTTTTCAATAATACGAGGATGTACATTTGCACCGGAATAGTCCGGAGCAGTATCCATATGTGCAATAAAGCCTACTGTTTTACAAGGTGTGTCCAGATTGCTTTCAAGATGAGCATATACGTTACAATACTCATCCAGTTCAGCATCCTGTACACCAAGATCCTGTAATTCTTTTAATAATACCTTCGCAAGATCAAACTGTTTCATTGTAGAAGGTGAAGTTGTACTTTTGGGATCAGACTGTGTATCAATCTGACAATATCTGATTAATCTATCCTGAACACTCATGGCGTGTCCTCCTTATACATGTAGAATTTTACCATTTTTCATCTCAACATGGAAATACAAAAAAGAGACTAAGAGTTGTGGCTCTTAGTCTGTTAATGACATCTGTGAAAATGTACAGTCAAAACTGGAATCATTCGGACTGCAGGCATAAATACCAATACGTATTGGATTTTTTGTATCTTCATTAATAAACTGTCTTACATCAGAATACACTTTTCCATTAAAACTGTACTGGATACGCACAATGCCTGATCTGTACCACACTCTGTAATACATCCAGTGAATGGCAGTACCGATATCTCTGGAAGATTTATCTCCATACTTTCCATGGAAAACAATACATTCCATTTCTTCCACTTCATCATTGTGGTGTTTTACACAACAGGAAGCTAATCGCTTCTTACCATTGTATAAAACGATACCACACTGATCGAATTGTCCTTTAAAGTCAAAATCCACACGCACAGTAAAACTGAAGCTTTCTGCCGGCTGCAAAGATAATTCAATCGCTTCAGCACCCTGATTCTCATTCACAAGAGATGTAAAAGGTTCCGTTTCCAGTATCACTTTATTCTCAGATACGATGTACCTTTCAGGTTTATGAATCCATTCCAGCTGTGCAATGTCTGAATTTGTATCCTTCATAGTTTTAAATCTTATGTCTTACATCCATATCTACATCAGAATAGTCAGTATCCTTTAATGCAGAAGAAATTGTACGATCTTTGTTTGGCATATTTTCCTTTACCATGCGACCTTTTGCCTTAGCAGATTCAGAAATCACTGCAGGTCCGCAGATACATCCGCCAGGACATGCCATACCTTCAAGGATATCTGCCTTGAATCTCTTGAACTTGATAAGATTCAGCTGCTGTTTACATTCTGCACCACCATTCGCAAGTACTGTAGTTAATGGCTGATTATAGCCTTCTTCCTTGAGTACTTCCACAACTGCAGCAGCTACACCACCGCTTGCCGCAAAGTTTCTTCCATAGTTACTTGCATTGAGATCTTTATCTTCTTCATACTGAGCAATATCAATACCCTTAGCTAAGAACATAGCCAGTAATTCTTCATAAGTTAATACATAGTCTACTGCAGATACTTCCTGCATAGCTTCCTGTTTCTTGGCAACACATGGACCAATGAAGACTACTTTACAGGAAGGATGATCCTGCTTGAGTTTACGTGCAGTAGCCATCATAGGTGTAACAGTTGTACTCTTATTCTCCACATACAGATCAGGGAAATGAATCTTTAACATATTTACAAATCCAGGGCAGCAGGAAGTAGTCATCGGAATACCTTTTTCCTTACGTTCCTTTAACTCCTGAGCTTCATAATACGCTACAGCATCTGCACCGTTAGCTACTTCAATACACTTTGTGAAACCTAATGCTTCAATAGCCTTAATAATCTTGCCTAATGGATTTTCTTCAAACTGTCCCTGAATAGATGGAGCCACAATAGCATAGACTTCTTCTTTATCATTCAGTAAACGAATAACAGGTACAATCCAGCTCATATCGGAAATAGCTCCGAAAGGACAAGCCTTTAAGCAGGCACCACAGTTAATACATTTTTCTTCATCAATATTACAGATATTCTGTTCATTCCAGGAAATAGCCTGTACAGGACAAGCTGTATAACATGGTCTTTCTGTAACGACAATAGCGTTATATGGACAGGCTCTTGCACATGCACCACATGCCTTACACTTGCTGTAATCAATCTGGGAACGTGTAGTACCCATAGAAATAGCACCAAAATTACAAGCTGCCATACAGGACTTCTTCATACATTTACGGCAGTTATCTGTTACCTGAATCTTCTGAATAGTACAGCCGTCACATGCGGATTCGATAACCTGTACAATCTGCTTTGGCTTGTATTCCTCAGCATCATTAGCCATCTTACCCATAGCTAAACGTGCTCTTTGTCTTAATACTTCTCTTTCCTTGTATACACAACAACGGAATCTTTCCCCGCCAAGGCTGACTAACTGCTTGGAGAAGTTCTGCACAGATTCCTCTTTTAATGTGTCCTGATAAGCTTCTTTTGCCACTTCAATCAGGATTTCAAACTTGAAAATACTGGCATCATTTGTTAATGAACTGATCATGTCTTTTTGTCCTTCCTTTTTTCTTTACTTTCTGAAACTGTGTTCGTACTGCATCCCCTGTTCCACTTTATCCAGAGCTTCTTTATCTGCCACTTTCATCAGGATATGTCTTGCAAATTCAATCGTAGCTCCCATTCCACGACCTGTAATCACATTACCATCCGTAACAGCTAATTCCATCTGATACTCACCGCCAAAGGATGTTTCATCAAAAGACGGGAAACAGGTATACTTTCTGTCTTTCAAATACCCCAGGTGACCAAGTATGCTTGGAGCAGCACATATAGCACAGGTCAGCTTCCCATTAGAATACTGTTTCTGAACATCTTCAATTACACGTGTGTTGTGTTCAAGATTATATGTGCCAAGTTTTCCTCCCGGCAATACAATAAAATCATACTCTTCCACATGTTCATCCTTCAGTAATCCATCCGCATGGACAATAACTTTCTGAGAAGACAGCACTTCCACATTGTCTGAGATGGAAACTGTTTTAATTTCCAGTCCGGCTCTTCTCAGCATATCTACGGTAATCAGTGCTTCACAGGTTTCAAAACCTTCTGCTAAATAGAGTAATCCCTTCATGCTTTTCACCTCTTGTGAAAATTATACCATTCTACCTCGTATTACAAAACAAGAAATATTAAAAGACCCGCATCTTATGCAGGTCTTCCTTTCAATCTGTATCTTTCTTTCCAGTACCGGGTTACGGATGTGCTTTTTATTTTACCGGTATCTTTTTTGTTCGATTGCTTCACCTATTGTCTTCGTCTTTTCATCATCATTGCAATCTTACATCCGTAGTAGACACAGATTTTAAATCATGATTGAGTGTGCAACTTTAAGCTGCAACTACGTGTCCTGGTTCCATAAGCACCTTCACTTTCTTTACTATGGAACAACCATGTAACAGTTTTTGAATTCTGTCTCCAAATCTTTATTCAGGTATTATGTGTATCAGATAAAGGAGGCAAGAATTTTTTATCTGATACATTTTACCTGTATTCAAGTAACACCTTCTTCATGAGATTTTTCCTCTTTCTTTTTACACTTATAGAATAGAAGATTTCTATAAATTTACCAGTCTTGAAATACAAATTTTTTTCCGCTATATTGTTATTGTTGAGACTCCATCAAGTAACGATAATGATATAAGGCACCGTATATTCTTGCATGGGAATGGAAACAGGATTCCACTATTTCAGGTTCCCATATATTTTTAATAATTGCCCGATCAAATTTTTCTTTGACACACTCTTTAATCATAGCCATGAAATTAGGATCATCTGTAATGTTTCCTGCAATAACCACTCTGGAACCATCCACTACACATTGAATGTTATATATATAGGACGCAAGATATCTGCAATACCTTTGGACTCCTTTTACAACTTTTTCATCCTTTGCACTCAGTCCCATCATAATACGCATGATATTCATATTGTCTTTTCCTGTCTCTTCTTCAACATACGTATATAAAGCCTGTATATTATTGGTTCTTGCAAAGATGGTAGAATTGGAATTCTGTTCTGTATAATCCCCCTGAATATAGGAGAATTCTCCTGCAGCATAATGTGTTCCTTCCAAAAGATGTCCATTGGTAATAATAGCTCCTCCAATGCCTCCTCCAAGAATCATCACCATAAATCCATTCTGGATACCTTTTAAAGCACCATATCCAACTTCAGATAATGCAGCTGCCTTGGCATCATTGCACAGAACTACCGGTAACCCTATTCTCTCTTCCAGTTCTTTAGCATACTCCATATCTTTTACCCAGGAATACACACCGCCACTGTAGGCAATGCCTTTTGTATTATCTATCACTCCGGGTAAAGTAATGGAAACACCGCATACCTGATCCTTATACTTCTTACATACTTCCACTAAAGGACCAAACAATTCCTCTTTTTCCCGTATTCCTACAGGAACTCTTATCTCATGGGTAATATCCAGTTCTTCACTGACAACAGCATAGCGAAAAGCACCTTTGTCAATATCAATGCAAATATATTGTTTCATACTATACCTCTTTGTTATATCGTACACTATAACCCATAAAAAAAACTATGCTTTTGCATAGTTTTTATTCTTCTGTCTCCAGTTTACCCATTGCACGATAATGTCTTCTGCGTTCGATTTCTGTTAAGTACTTCTTACGAACACGAATATCTGTAGGTGTAATCTCTACAAGTTCATCATCGTTAATGAATTCAATAGCACTCTCCAATGTCAGAATACGTGGTGGTACAAGCTTCATGGCTTCGTCGTTACCTGTAGAACGTACAGCTGTCATCTTCTTATTCTTGATAGGGTTTACGCCCATATCCATATTCTTTGCAGAAACACCGATAATCATACCTTCATACACAGGAGTCTGTGCACCGATAAACAGTGTACCTCTTTCCTGAATATTCCATAGAGCATATGTCATAGCTCCACCTGTTTCAGTAGAAATCAACGCACCATTTTCACGCTGTGGAATTTCACCCTTCCATGGTTCATAATCCGCCAGTCTTTGTACGATAGTACCTTCACCGTGAGTCATATTGATAAAATCACTTCTGAAACCAATCAGTCCACGTGTAGGGCACATATAGGTTATACGGGAATATGTTCCAATATCTTCCATATCTCTTAAGATACCCTTACGAACATTCAATGCGGAAATAACAGCACCGGAATATTCTGTTGGAACATCTACAACTACTTCTTCTACAGGTTCGCATGTTTCGCCATCAATCTTCTTAAGAATAACTTCTGGACGGGATACGGCAATTTCATATCCTTCTCTGCGCATCTGTTCCAGAAGGACTGTTAAGTGCAATTCACCTCTTCCAGAAACTTTGAATGTATCTGTGGAGTCTGTATCTTCTACTTTCAGACCTACGTTAACTTCCAGTTCCTTTTCCAGACGCTCACGAATATTTCTGGAGGTAACAAATTTACCTGTCTGCCCTGCAAATGGAGAGTCATTCACCATGAAGTTCATGGACAATGTCGGTTCTTCAATCTTAATAGCAGGTAATGGGTCAACTACGCCTGTAGGGCATAATGTATCACCGATATTGATATCTGGAATACCAGAAATCATACAGATTTCACCACACTGGATTTCATCTACAGGTACTCTGCTCAGTCCTTTATAAACGAAAATCTGGTTTGTCTTACCCTGGTGTGCACTGCCATCCGCATTACATACTTGATAATTTGTACCTGTCTTTAAAGTACCTTTATAGATTCTTCCAATACCCAGTCTTCCGATATAGTCATCATAAGCAAGAGCGGAAACCTGCATCTGTACAGGTTCATCCATTAGATTTGGATATGCCTGAACATGATGGATAATCGTTTCGAATAAAGGCACAATATCATTGTTTGTATCGTTATCCCAGTCGTAACGTACAATACCTTCACGAGCCACACCAAATAACATAGGGAAGTCCAGCTGATCATCTGTTGCGTTCAATTCCAGGAACAGATCATATACTTCATCAATAACCTGAGCGGAACGCTGATCCTGCTTATCCATCTTATTAATCAATAAGATTGGACGTAAGCCGATTTCCAGAGATTTCTGTAATACGAAACGTGTCTGTGGCATTGGACCTTCAGCACTATCTACAAGAAGAATAACGGTATCTACAGTCTTGATGATACGTTCTACTTCACTGGAGAAGTCAGCGTGGCCCGGTGTATCCACGATGTTAATCTTATAATCTTTATAGGTAACGGAGCAGTTCTTGGAATAGATGGTAATTCCTCTTTCTCTTTCAAGATCGTTAGAGTCCATAATACAATCTACGACTTTCTCATTGTCTTTAAATACATGAGACTGTTTTAAGAAAGCATTTACTAATGTGGATTTACCTGCGTCTACGTGTGCGATTACTGCAATATTTATAATCTTCTGATAGTCCATTTGCTCACCTCTTATGTTTAAACGTGTCTATTATATTTACTTCACCCGTGAAAATCAATAAGATACCCCTTACAACTTTGACCACTTTGTCTATAAAATAAGGATATCTGTGAAATTCACACATCTTTGCATAAGGAATTTACAAATGCACGCAGAAAAGAGGAAATTCTTTTACTCTTCTTTTTCAAAAATCAGATTCCTTTCCTGTACATGTCCTGTTCCACGTTGCTTTACAGGAATATACCCAACATATCTCCATCTATTTAAAGCTCTTTTTTCAATAACAGAACGATACTCTTCAATGCGATATACATTACCAGCTCCTAATCCCCATCCTTCCAGATTACAGCTTATAGTTTCATATTCATATCTGTACATGTTTTATCCTCCCTGAATATATCCTGTTGATAAAAACGTTCAATCATTCCTGCTTTTCCACACCTGCCCATTAAACGATAATACTCACCCCATAATAGAGCAGACTGCAGTGGTATCTCCTCTTTCCCAAGAGACATTTTTTCCACAATCTGCTCTGCCTTTAAAGAACAGTCATATACCTTTCCATCATGCACAATGGAAAATCCTGCCATGACATCCACATCAACCCCGTCAACAGTGTATTCCATAAATGTTTTTGTCTTATACCCCGGATTTGGCATTGAAGGATGTAATTCTCCCATCTCAGATAATATTTTTCTGACACAGGCCACATCTTTTTCTGCAATCATCAGATCAATATCGTGAAACTCTGCTGTAATACCTTTAAAATAGAGCAACATAGATGCTCCTAAAGCCCATATAACCTCTTCCTCATTAAACTGATGAGCTATTTTTTTCAACACTTCGATTTTTTCGTTTATTTCCACCATACTTCCTCCATTTCATAAAATCTGATGACAGGTAAAGATATACTCCAAATTTACCTATATCTTTTTTATTGGATGCCTGATAACTGTTTTCCACTTTTCAGGTGCAACCTTTCTTGCATCAGAAAGATAAATCTCATGATGTAATCTTGTTTCTGTCAGATCATTGCAATATCCGTTTGCATCGAGAAAGGCATTCATTAAAGCAACAGTAGCCGGTTCGTCATCAAATGGTCCCATATGCATTATCTGAACACACAGGCCTTCATCAATTGTCATAAGCTCTGCCGATGAACAATTCATTTTTTTCTTTTTAGTTGCTGTTTGCACTGCCCATTCAAAATCCTTTTGCGTTATGAAATCCGGCAAACGGATAACAGAAATCCAATTAAAGGAAGCTTTATCCATATAGTCTATACCTTCTATACCATCCTGCCACCAGAAACCTTCAAGTGGCGGAACTACATATTCAAAAAAACCTTCAATTTAACAAACTAACCTCTTTACTCTTTCAACATAATCATCTGCATGATTTATGCTAATATCCCCGTGATAATATCCTTGTAATACTTCAAGTTCACTATTTGGTATTAAATGAACAATTTTAGTTGCTGATTTTTTCATAATAGGTCTTTCTTTACTTCCAACTAATACGAGGGTCTTTGCTTTAGTATTCGATAAAGTGTTTTTTACTTCATAATTAGAATTTGACTTCATAAAAGCAATTAAATTATCTTTTGTAATTTTACAAGTATCTTCATAATATAGAGCAAACAAGCTTTTTTTAAGTTTCAAACTTTTAAATTGTAGTTTTGAAAACCACTTTTTACTTATCAAACAATATGATAAATTAAATATTGGCTCTATCATTTTATAGGTAAAGTCCATTGGAATTACCAAAGCACTTTCAATAATAGCACATTCACATATATTAGGATTTTTAGATAATATTTCTAATAAAATTTGTCCGCCTAATGATAACCCTCCAATTAGTTTTACTTTTCCATTATAATTTTTATTTATAAAATTTATTATTTCTAGAGCATTGCTTTCAATAGAAGTAAAATTTGTATCACTTCCTGAATGTCCATCTAATATAGGAATAACTATGTGAAATTCATTTTCAAGCAAGGATATTTCATCTATATAATTCCACCAAGAAAGACCTCCACCGTGTAATAAAATTATAATATCATTATTCTTTGCTCCATATTCTTTATATTCCATCTTACACCTCTAATTACACCTCTAAATCTCGATTTACCACTCTGTTTCATTCATTTATTACACCTGTTTATTTTATCAGAGATCCTCTATTCGCTTATATAAAAAAAGGGTTTTCAAGACTCATTGTCTCAAAAAACCTTCAAAGTTAAAGAGCTTCACCGTTAGATTCGATGATTTCTTTATAACGATAGTAGGAATTCTTGATTTTTCTTTCCAGAGTACCATGTCCATCATTGAAACGATCTACATAGACAAATCCATAACGTTTCTTCATTTCTCCTGTACCCGCGGAAACCACATCAATTGGTCCCCACCATAAATAGCCCATCACATGACATCCATCTTCTATGGCAAGAGCCACCTGCTTGAGATGTTCCTCAAGATAATGTACTCTGAACGGATCTTCAATCTTTCCGTTTTCATCCAGATTCTCATCCAGACCTATACCATTTTCCACAATGAACTGAGGAAGATGATAACGATCTTCAAACACATTGATTAATAGTCTTAACCCTTCCGGATCTACTGGCCAGCTCCATGGTTTTGGAGAACATTCTGTTAAGTAAGGATTGTCCTTACCTTTAATACCACCTGTATTATTCAGCATAGTTGCATCTGTAGCATACACTGCAGAACGATAATAACTGTAAGAAATAAAATCAATGGTATTTTCTTTCATCAGCTGTAACCCTTCTGCATCCATCTTTGGTGTCCAGGAAGGATTCTTTTTCCATAATGCTTTAACATACGATGGTATTTCACCAAACACCATGGGATCACACATGTAATAGACAGCCCATCTTTGTGTATCATACGCACCAAACACGTCAGATGGCTTACATGTTTCAGGATAGGTACACACTCCAGAAGCTGTCATCATATTTCCCACTTTTGCCTCAGGATCAATCTCATGACATAGTTTTACTGTCCATGCATTGGCCACAAGGATATTGTAATATCCCTGCCAGATGTCTTCTTTAGTAGTTGATCCTATAGGATCAGA
Organism: uncultured Bulleidia sp.; assembly: GCA_934757945.1. Classification (GTDB taxonomy): domain Bacteria; phylum Bacillota_I; class Bacilli_A; order Erysipelotrichales; family Erysipelotrichaceae; genus Bulleidia. The sequence continues at coordinate 12,136 of CAKVLT010000004.1, forward strand.
AGGATCCTTTGGATTATGAATAGTTAAAACACTTCCTGCTACAAATGGATTTCGTAACATGGCATTGACTTCGTTAAAAGTTAACCAGTACTTCACTTTACCCTTATAACGTGTAAAAAGTACTTTGGCATAATTCTTCCAGAATCCAATCAGTTTCTCATTGGACCATCCGCCATATTCAGTCAATAGATGTAACGGTGTTTCATAATGAGACATCGTAATGACCGGTTCCATACCAAGTTCTATCATCTCATCAAACAGTTCATCATAGAATGCAAGACCCTTTTCATTAGGTTCTGTTTCATCTCCATTCGGGAAAATTCTACCCCAGGCAATAGAAGTTCTGAAACAGTTGAATCCCATACCTGCCATCAGGGTCAGATCTTCTTTATGACGATGATAGAAATCAATAGCTTCATGGGATAAGTATTTCTTATTCGGGTCCAGACACATTTCATACTTTTCACCATTCCATCTGATACCCGGTTCTTTTGAACCGATACCCACCAGGATATCTGTCACATTAGGCTGTTTTCCATCTTCCAGCCATGCACCTTCCAGCTGATTGGCAGCTACAGCACCGCCCCATAAAAAATTCTCAGGAAATTTCATAGTTGTATATCCTCCATACAGTCATTATATATAGGAAAAACCGACATAATGTACCATATGTATTTACCGCAACTGGTATATAAAATAAAGATATCCCATAAATTAACATAATTCTTCATGCAGAATTCACGCAACAAATTAGCACTCCTACGTTTGGTGTGCTAATATATACATACATGAAAGAAGGTGATTTTTATCAACACGAAAGATCCTAAAAAGCCTACTCTCTATTATTTTGCAGTTATTTTAATGATTATGTCTCTTTTTAATCTGATATTGATGCCTGGTTACAAGCAAAGTCAGATTGTCACTACCAACTATAGTGAGTTTATGGAAAAGACAGATAACGATGAAGTAAAAGAAGTAGAGGTGCAGAACAATCAGATTCTGTATACACTAAAAGACGGAGACACCATTTATAAAACAGGTTTGATGAACGATCCTGATTTAACCCAAAGATTATATGATAAAGGTGTCACATTCACGACAGACATTCAGGAGGAAACCTCCCCTATAGCAAACTTCCTGCTTACATGGGTTGGTCCTATCCTGCTAGCTGCATTATTCTGGAACTTCATGTTAAAACGTATAACTGGTGGTAAAGGTGGGGGAGGCGCTATGAGTTTCTCCATGGGCAAATCCAACGCCAGAGTTTACGTTAAGAGCCAGCAAGGCATTCGTTTCAAAGATGTGGCCGGCGAAGATGAAGCTAAAGAATCTTTACAGGAAATCGTTACATACCTGCATGATCCAGGCAAATATAAGCAGATTGGTGCTACCATGCCTAAAGGCATCTTACTGGTAGGTCCTCCTGGAACAGGTAAAACTATGCTTGCAAAAGCCGTTGCCGGTGAATCCAACGTACCATTCTTCTCTATTTCAGGTTCTGAATTTGTGGAAATGTTTGTAGGTATGGGTGCCAGCAAAGTCCGTGATTTATTCAAACAGGCAAAAGAAAAAGCTCCATGTATTGTATTCATTGATGAAATTGATGCGATTGGTGGCAAACGTAATGCCGGGAATATGTCCGGCGGTAATGACGAACGTGAACAGACTCTCAACCAGTTATTAACAGAAATGGATGGTTTTGAAGGTAATACAGGCGTAGTAATTCTTGCGGCTACCAACAGACCGGAATCTCTTGACCCTGCCTTATTAAGACCAGGCAGATTTGACAGACGTGTTCCAGTAGAGCTTCCTGACTTAAAAGGACGTGAAGAAATCTTGAAAGTACACGCTGCCAAAGTCAAAACAGAACCAGGTATTGACTACAATACCATTGCCCGTATGGCCAGTGGTGCCAGTGGTGCTGAACTTGCCAATATTGTCAACGAAGCAGCTTTAAGAGCTGTAAGACAAGGAAGATCTACAGTCACTCAGACGGATATGGAAGAAAGTATTGAAGTTGTCTTTGCAGGCTATCAGAAAAAGAATGCTATTCTGACTACAAAAGAAAAACTGACAGTTTCCTACCATGAAGTAGGTCACGCATTAGTTGCGGCATTACAGACACATTCTGCTCCGGTTCAGAAGATTACCATTATCCCAAGAACTTCAGGTGCACTTGGGTATACCATGCAGGTAGAAGAAGGCAACCACTACTTATATACTAAGGAAGAACTTGAAAACAGAATTGCTACTTTAACAGGTGGCAGAGCTGCAGAAGAAGTTGTCTTTAACGAGATTTCTACCGGTGCAAGTAACGATATTGAACAGGCTACCAAAGTAGCACGTTCCATGATTACCCGTTATGGTATGTCCGAAGACTTCGATATGGTTGCCATGGAATCTGTACAGAATAAATACCTTGGAGGAGATACTTCCATGGCATGCAGTGATGATACAGCCGCTTTGATTGATGCTAAAGTTGTAGAATTAGTAAAACAGCAACACGAAAAGGCAAAACAGCTACTCATCGAACACCGTGCAGATCTGGATCGTATTGCAAAATACCTGTATGAAAAAGAAACGATTACAGGTGAAGAATTCATGAAGATTCTGAATCAAAAAGAAGATGAAAATCTCCCTGAAGTAATTGATGCACAATAACAATAGATAGAAAAAGATGGATTTTTTACAGACCCATCTTTTTTACTTTAATGAATAATTCAATGCCTGGGTGGTAAACAATTTGTAATACAGACTGTCTGTATCTTTCATCAGTTCTTTATGCGGGGCAAAAGCTTCCACCTTGCCATTATTTAAGACAAGAATCTTATCACAGAACATGCTGGAGGACATTCTGTGAGAGATATACAAAGCAGTTTTATCCTTTGCCAGTCTGTTAAAGTTTTCATAGATATCTGCTTCAGACTTTGGATCAAGAGCACTGGTCGGCTCATCCAGTATAAGTATCTGAGATGGTTTGGATATAGCTCTTGCAATAGCTATCTTCTGTAACTGTCCACCAGAGAGTTCCACACCCTTTTCATCGTAAGATTTACCAATACTAGATTCCATTCCTGCAGGCAATTTTTCTACAACATCATATACACCAACTTCTTCCAGTACCTTTTTACAATTCTCTTTACTCATATCAGGCTGTACATTCTCTCTGATGGAATAATTAAAGAGTTTATAATCCTGAAAGATCGAAGAAATCTGCTGCATATAAGAGGTATTGGAATACGCATCAATATTAATGCCGTTTATTTTGATTTCACCTGAATCACATGGATATAGTTTGCATAACAGTTTGACTATTGTGGTTTTCCCTGCACCGTTTAATCCTACAATAGAAATCTTTTCGTGTTTATGAATGGTAAAAGAGACATCTTCCAGCACATTGACTTGTGTATGAGGATAATGAAAAGTTACATGTTCGAAAGTAATTGTCTCTATTTCTTTTAATTCCTTATCTCCTTCTTTACAAGTTTCCTGCATATTCATAAAGGTTAGAACAGGTTTTACATATTCTACACCTCTTGTAAAACCACTGCCTGCAATAATCATGGCACTGACAGCAGAAGAAAAAGAAACAGCCGAAGTTGTAATCAGAGTAAACTGTGAAACAGGAAGATTTCTTTGTATTGTTTCGATACCCACCAGTGTATAGATACCTCCCATACATCCATAACGAATACAGGATAACAACGCATCAAACAATCCTCTTCTCGTAACAGTCTTTCTGAAGTATTTGCCCATTTCACCTACATAAGTATGCAGTTGGGAGTCCATCACATCATAAACAGAATATATCCTGAAATCTTTTGCAAGAGATGGAGATAATAAGGTGTCCAGATAATACCCATATCTAAAATTGATTGGCAGTAATTTCTTAAAGACATCCACATTCTGTTTTGTAGCAATCAGTGTCACTGCCAATGTGCAAAGTACACCGATTCCAAGTACTGCTATCAGTCGTCTGTCAAACTGAAACAGCACTACGGATAAAGTGAGAATCACTACTGTGTTTGTGGCAAATCCTGTAAATCCATCAAAGAACGTATACACAGCACCCATATTATTCATCCCCATAATGGCATCGTTTTTTAACTGTACATAGTATGTGTCTTCCAGACAGGCAAAAGGCAAAGTCATAATCTTATCGGATATCTTCTGATTCACTCTTTCATTCATTTTTTCCTTAGCCGTTTCCATCTTGGCCTTCATAATGCGTTTTAACAGAAAGAAAACACCTTCAGTAATGGTGATGCAAAGAATAGTCTTCACACTTTGATCAACCAGACCTTTTTCCAGTACATCCATCATATAGGCAAGAGCATAGACTGTAAAAAGAGAGGAGAAGGATTGTATCAGAGCTGAAAAAGCCAAGAGAAAAAATAACTGCGGATAGATAGACCAGGCAAGTTCCATAAATCGTATTGTTGTTTTCATTGTTGCAGTTCCTCCTGGTAATACTTTCCCTGTATTTCAAACAGTTCATAGTATTTCCCGTGTTTTGCCATTAATTCTTCATGTGTCCCATATTCTTCTATGCCGTTTTTACCAAGCAAGGCAATGTGGTCACAGAACTTTGTAGAAGATAATCTATGGGAAATGTATACAGAGGTTTTACCCTCCACAAGAGTATTGAGATTCTGATAGATCTGTGCCTCTGCAAGGGCATCTAAAGCAGCTGTAGGTTCATCTAAAACGACTACATTCCCATTTTTATATAACGCTCTTGCAATGGCAACTTTCTGCTTCTGACCACCGGAAAGATCAATACCTTTTTCATCCAGCACTTTGGAGGCAATACTGTCATATCCCTGAGGCAAACTAGCTATCTTATCTTTCAAGCCTGCGGTATCAAGACACTTTTGAGCAAATCTTTGACTTCTTTCATCTGTATCCTTACCGCATACATTTTCCACCAGTGTACACGGATAGATTTCAAAATCCTGAAAAACCGTGGAAAACATCTTATAGTATTCTTCTTTAAAGAATTCTTCAGAATCTATTCCGTTAATGTATATATGTCCTTTTTCTGGTGTATATAGTCCTGTCATCAGTTTGACTATAGTACTTTTCCCAGCACCATTCGCTCCCACAATGGCAAGCTTCTCTTTGGCATGTATCTTAAAACTGAAATCTTTTAAGACATAGTTTTGCGTATCAGGATATCTGAACCACACATGATCAAAGACAATCTCTGCAGGACTATCCGGATCCAATGCTTTTCTCTTTCCTTTTTCTTCCTTTGGAATATATCTGTCATACATTGCAAAATACTCTTTGGAATATTGCAGATCCTTCATTAAGGAGGAAGATTCCTCTACAAGTCCATGACAGGTAAGAGAACATACCGTAAGAATGTTGAAATACAGAATCGCTATAGATAAGGATATGGAACCTGTAAAATACTGATGGGCAATCATATGCCAGGAAACACCAGTTTGAACAACGTAGCCTGCAAGAGCGACAAATCCGTATATGATATATTTCTTTTGAATATCCGCAATAACCTGTACATAAGCATCAGACACCTCTTTGAACTTCTGCATAAGAAATGATCTTAAAGAGAAGATTCGTATATCTTTTCCATATGCAAAATCACTTAATGTGCGCGTATAATACATGCTTTTTCTATACTGTCTTTGCTGATCAGGTTTTCTTTTCAGACAATAGGAAGCATACAGATAATTGGAAATACCTGTACATACCAGCAATAGTGCAAATAACACACTCATCCCTGGCATGTATCTGCTAAGTACAACAATACATAAAAGGATGGTGACCATGTCGGTAAGCACTGTGTAAGTACGCATATACACCGATTGAAACCCTGTATCATCCGACTGCATAGTCTGTAAACCCGCATGAAATTCATCTTCAAACTTCGGATTTTCAATTCTGGAAAAATCTATCTTGTGGAACAGCGTAATGATCTTACAGAGTGCCTGCAATCTCAAATCCAGTGCCACAGACTGGTTCCACCCTTTGCAAAGTATTGTTACTGAAAAACAGATAATGGCCATACCGCTCAGAATCCATATTCCCTGTATCAAAGAATGACTATCCTGAGTTCCCTGAACAATATCTACAATATATTTTGAAAACAGTGCCATCAGCACTGTTGCAATACCACCACATAGACTGCCAAAGAAGTACAGAACAAAAAGATACCATTTATGTTCTGAAAGTGCATAACGCATCTGTCTTTGGAATGCGTACCATGCAGTATATTTTTTATGCATACATCTTCCTCCTCAGAGAAAGACTTTTATTTCGGTTCCGTCAGTTCTTACTATTTCCACCAAAGTAAAATGTCCATTCTCTTTTACAAACTTCTGTACTGTTTTTACACAGTCGATGTACCCCTGGATGTCTGCATCGGAAATATGACCGGCCTCCTTCCAGAATACTTTAGTTGTCAGAACACTCGATGGGAATCGAATAACAACCGGTTTCTTCAAAGAAGGTCTTGTAATACACAATTTCATCTTATTCCACCAAAATACGCACATGGTCTCCATCAGCGGAATCCACACTGATAAGTTCTCCTGTCAGCCCCTGTTTTGCAAGCTCATAGATCTGCTTGAAATCAATTCCTTCCAACGCAGCATTTCCACTGAGAATCTTGCTGTCACTTTGCAGAAAAGCTTCCACTGCTACCATAGGCAGGTTCACTTTCACTGTATCCCCTTCTGCAGAATTAATGAAAATCTTTAAGAATAAGGAACGGATATCTTTCTTTTCTTCTGTATATGCCGGTTCCACTTTTTTCTTTCCTGTCATTTCGTCCAGAGACATATGATAGATTTCAGACAAGGTAATCAAAGTAGGAATATCCGGAGATGTAATATCATTCTCCCATTTACTTACTGCCTGCGGAGAAACATGTAACTTTTCCGCCACATCATTTTGTGTCATGTGATGTTCTTTTCTGATTGCTGCCAGTCTGTTTCCAAAACTTTCCATTGTTCTTCCTCCCGGGTACACCTGTAGTTTACCCTTCTTATCCCACCAGTCCTATGGACAGGAAGTTGTATCACTAACCTGTTAGTTGTATTTTCGCTAACTAGAACGGTTAGCAATATTGTAATACGAAATATACAGTCACAAAACAAAAAAAGCCCCGCAAAAAGGACACATGTCCTTTCTGCAAAGAGCTGCATACCGATACCTATTTTTACCCAGAAAATATTTATCAGGATACTTCTTCACTAGCAATTCTTCCAGACACGAAGGAATCACCCCAGCTAGATTCATCAATTCTCTGCGTACCATGGAATCCACCAGGAAGTTTATTCGGTTTTAACATACCACAATCTTTTGCAATTACAGGGAATGCCTGAATTCCACCTAGATCCACTGCTTTAGCATCGACATTCCACGGCATTTCCTGACCTTCCACTAGAGCATTAGCAGTCAAATATTCTGCATTGTTTAACTGCACGTCAGAATGTGACGTATTAATACCATTCATGGCAGCAGGAATGTTTCCTCCTGTTGAAGAACTTTTCTGTGTCTACCCAAGGCTAAAGCACTTGGGGCTTCTCGCCAGAAGCGTCTAAGAAGAAAAACCTGTGGTCAGGTAAAAAAAGAACCCAATCTGTCAGTTTAGATTGAGTTCTGAATAACTTGATGAGATTTTGAGTATTTCCTCTGTCTACTTGACTAGGGATGTATCAGATTGTGAAGTTTTAATTCAGGACTTTTTCAGCAATCTCGGCAATGCCTTCTTTTTAACATCCTTTTCCATCTAAAGAACAGGAGGAAGAAGCAGATACAGGTTCTTTTCCCGTTAGTCGCCCTAAGTATTAAAAAAGCCTTTAAATAAAGGCTTTTTTTGTATCGTGGCACTAAATTGGAACTAATTTTTTCACTTTTTAATTTTTAAACCATATTTTTTACACGTTCATGCATCTTTTTAAGACGTTTTTTAATATAGCAATATACAGCTTTCTCATCTGAAGAAAGTTCTTTCTTCTCAGCTATATTTTCAAGTGCATTCATTAACATCTCATAATGTTTTTCTTCTTGAGACGCAATCTGTTGCAATGTATCTGAAAGTTCTGGATGCTTTTCTTTTACTTCCATTGACTCTTCAGAATACTTTGTTACATCCGACAATTCGTCTTCTGCCCAATCAGATAGTTTTTCCAATAATTCCATCATAGCTTATACCAGCTTTGTAACTAACACGTTAACAAGAGAGTACGTAGCATCTACTCCTGCGTTCAAAACTTTAATGTCAAACGCTGGTGAGCATGGGCAGCATTCTCTATAAGTTGTAGGAACCTGAACCTTTGTAGTAAAAGCCAGAGGATGCGTAGATGTTGTATCGGCTGCAGTAACAGAAGCAAATGCGTTAGGAACAACTGTCCCGTTAACCATCAACTGTAATGTCATGATTCCACCTGTATTTGCCACACCTGTTGCATTTACTGCCACATCATAGATACCACACTTATTCAACGCTAGTGTCGCATCTCCACTTTTTGTAACAGTTGTGCCTTTACGAAAAACTGTATTAAGAGGTACTAATGCATTTGAACCCACTGTAATGTTATTTGAATATCCTTCAATCATATTTATTCTTCTCCTTATTATATAAAGGGTGGCTAGTATGCCACCCTGTCCTGACGTACTAGATACGTTCTGTTTAAATGTTTCCGCAGTTCCCACAGAAAGGAGACTGGCCTGCAGAATATGTGTAGCCGGTAGGATAACGAACTACAGTTGCCATCTGCTGAGCTAATTCCAGCTGTTGAATACGTGCCGCCTGTGCATTGATAGTCTGCTGTAAGCCTGCTTTTTCAAGTGCCGCAAACTTATCGTCAATATTTTTGTTAATAGCAGCAGTATTGATAGCAGCATTGTAATTTACTCCATCAATAGCTCTCTGAGTCTTGCAGCAACAATCAGCTAATTGCGCTGACATTGCATAGTTACCATCTTTGACAGCTGCCTGTGTATCTGCAAAGTTTCTAAGATTTTCATAGCCAAGGCTAGACATCCCCTGTGAAAGCTGCATCATATGCAGATCTTCCTTATCGGATAGTCTTCCTACATCGTTCTGCAAACCATTGAAATTCATTGCATTACACAATCCAGCCTCTGTGACTGGTTCACCGTTCGGAACATTACCGCGCATTCCTAAGCCTCCACCCATAAAGGCGAATAGGAATAACACGATGATCCACCAGCTACCGTTTCCGAAATCGCCGTAGCCGTCATTGCCTCTAACTACAGAAGCAACGTCAGATAATGAATAATCTGTCATGTTATTTTTTCTCCCAATTTCTATGTCAAGAAACAATTCCTTTTACCGTTGCACATCCAATAAAAATCTTTGTTTCTTTAACATCTACATTATTTAAGAAACTTTTGAAGTTCCTGTGCCTGTCTCTTCAGCTGTTCAAATTGCTGTTGAGACATCTTTCCGCTGGAAAGTAACCCCATTACTATTTCCTGCGGATTCTTACCTGCCATTTCCTGTCTGAATCTATCAAACTGTTGTTTCAATTCCAATGGATTTCTTGGAACATTATTCTGTTGAGTTTGCTTGCTTTGGCTCAACCTTTCTAGAATTGGATTTACCATTATTTGATTTAACCTCCCTTTCCAGTGCTTCTACTCGTTCCATCAAGTCTTGAAGAGTTGCTGGTGTTGCTTCCTTGTGAGCAACAAGATCAAAAGCTGTTGCTGTTTTATAACCTGCACTATCTGTCTGAATCAACCAGACAATAGGTGCTGTTTCATCTAGTAAAAGTGCTTCGGAATTCGGAGGTAGTTGATACATATCAGCACCGTTCTTGCCGTTCACTTTTGCTATAGTTTGCTTTTGTTGAACTGGATTATAAGGATTTGCATATGCATATCCACCACTGTATGGATTAAAATTCTGAAAATTGTTCATCATACTATGTGTTCCTCTTTACAACATTATTATTGCTTTGAATGTCTATAAATTGGGCTCATATAAGTGCAAATAAAGTCTTAAAAAAGGATTAGAATAGTCTCGTCTAGGAAAATAAAACATAAAAAAAAGAGAGTAGCTTCTCAAAAGAGAAACTACTGCTCAACTTCAAATAATTCTTTTGCGTTTTTCTTTCTTGGTGGAAGTAAAGCTGAATATTTTTCAACGTTATCGTACTTTATCTTTAATCGTTTCGTATATCTGTTCACTGTACTTCTGCTTAGCCCCAGTTTCAAAGCTATCTGTTCATTAGTATAACCTGCCACTCTTAATCTGATAATGTGCTCTTCATCTTCTGTTAAAGATGCAAGATCAATAAATTCTTCCAGAATAAGCTTATTCCAAAGAATTTGCTTACTCTTCAGATTTAGTACCAGGCTTATAGGTTGCCATAGATACACCGAAAATTGCAGATAAAAATGTTGCAATTAAAGAAATAGTACCTACGATGTAAGTTACATCAAAATTGTATAGCTTACCAAGTCCTGTAATAAGTGCAATTGTAGGTGCAACACATACGCCCAATACCCATTTTAAAGCTTTGTATACTTTATCATTTAATTTCATAATATATTTACCTCTTTTCTAAATTTGCTCATTTAAATATGCTTCAATTTCTTCAGAGACTTTCTTTATATTGTCTCTGTTGTTTCCGTCGAGTTGTGACTTTAATAAAGCTTGATTCGATTTGATAGAAAGCTGTAGCAACTTGTGAATATCTTTCAAATCCTCATCTACGTTTTTTGCCTGACTCTCTAATTGTTTAATTCTTTGGTTGTCATTATTTAAATATTCTGAATGCTTTTGTATTTCTAATTCCAACCTTGCTACAGTCGTTTTCGACAGGCACCAGTTGGCAAATTTAGTAATTCCCATAATGGCACCGGTCAAAGAAGATCCGTAAAGAACCCACTGGCCAATCAGAGCCCATACTTTTATATCAATTGTTGGCGGCATATGTTATTCTCTCTTTACTTGATCACAATCTGCTGGCCCGGGTAAATCAGGTTAGGATTGCTGATGCCGTTGATATCAGCTAAGTGCTGATATGTCGTGTTATAAGCCGCCGCGATTCCGGACAGCGTGTCACCTGGTTGGACCGTGTATACAGTCTGCTGTGGCGCTGATGTTCCTCCTCCGGAGATAGTCAGTACCTGACCCGGGAAGATGAGGTTAGGATTGCTGATACCATTGATGTCAGCTAGGTGCTGGTAAGTGGTGTCATAAGCCGCCGCGATTCCGGACAGCGTGTCACCAGGCTGTACTGTATAAGTCACAGTGTTTGGCTGTGGCACTGGTGTAGGCTCTGGTGCAGGTGTTGGAGTTGGAGCAACTGCTTCTCCACTTGGATTAGCATACTTAAGCCATGCTTCTTTAGTCATATATGCTTTGTTTAAGTCAAGATTTCCTGCATATCCATCAACATATCCTTGCGATGTGTACTGCCTGATGGCGCAGTCATAGGCGCCTTCATTCCATGGAGTTTCCTGCCATCCGGTAGGATCATAGTTTGGATATTGTGCCACCCACACGCCATAGTCTCCATTGCCACTGATTTCGTTTAAAATTGATGCACTGCCGTACACAATCGGCCTTACACCCGTCTTCTCATAGATATAGTCACACCACTGCTTAATCCATGTCTTAGCAGGTGCTCCAGTTCCACACAGCGGATTGTATCCGCCTGGATTATTCTCCCAGTCAAGACACAAAATAGCTTCATGAATATATCCCTGAATGTTTGCCAAGAAAAAATCAGCTTCTGCCTTAACGTTGTCACCAGTAGCGTAGTGGTACACTCCAAGTAGTTTGCCACTTGCTTTTGCAGTCTGATACGCACGATCACAATCTGTATTGATGTAATAAGTGCCTTGTGTTGCCTTACAAATTACAAAATCGCAGTCGATAGCTGCACAGTTAATTCCTTCCTGATGGCTGGAAATGTCAATACCTCTTAATGCCATAAATCTATTCTCCTTCTTCCTCTGTCATGAGGACAATAAAACCGTGATCTGTTTCAACCACGGCACGTTGATTTGTGGAAAAATACTTGGAGATGATTTGTTGCATTGTGTCATCACCGTATTCTTCCGGATGTTTGTTTAGATGATATTCGTTGATAATATTTTGCAGATCTTTTGGTTCTAGCAATAAACCATACATCATACTACCTTTCGAATTTCTTCCCTTTCTTCATCAGTAAGTTTCGTCCAATCGTTCAGAATATCATCAATGTTTTCACCCTGAGCTACTCTGCGCTTGGCTACTTTCTTTAATAGTTTCATTTCTAATTTTGTCATTCTTCTGATCCTCCGATTAAGTCTGCAAGAATATCTTCTAAATCAGATATAGTTCCATTTTGCAGATCAATTACACCTTTCATGTCACTGAATTCAGCAGTTAATGCGTCAATGTTCTTTTTATGATCTTTCACAGCTTCATTGACCTCTTTAGCCACAATTGAAACTTTAATAATTTGTGTTTTTCTATCTTTTGAGATGTTTTTGCCCAATGTTCCGTCAGTTACTGTATGCGTAATCTCACCTTCATCAGTGTAAACATCTACTTTTGCCAGATTCTCATCTGACATTCTTTCCTCAACTTCATCAATAGTTGAGTTTTTTATTTCCAGATTAAGCATAGAGTCTTCAGTGTTGAAGGACTCTAGTTCAAATTCTGAATTGTCTTTTAAAATAATTTTCATTTTGATTATCTCCTTTAATTGTCTTGTATCCAACTCAATTGGTTACATTAACCGGTTCTTTTCCACATATACACTGCTAGGTATGGTGGCATGTTGTTATGGGCACCATTACCTCCTGTATATTTAGTAGATGTTTCTCTACCAGTAGGACGCCACCAGCTACTACCTGAGCCACAATCTGTTTTACCTTCATTGGATAATAATGGTAACCAGAAATCATGATAATGACTCGGCATCTCAGCGATGGATAACTTATGAGTTGCCTCACCGCCTGTTGCTCCAGCTTTATACGTGCCATCAGCACCAATAAGAAATCTTCCGCCTAATGCTTCCCAAGTTCCTCCAAATAAATCCTTAGGATTGGTGGATACAGTTGACACATAAATAGAGCCTACCGGATATGTTCTATCTAATAGACTCTTGCTATCAACTGTTAATGAATCTGTTGTAACATTTTGACAAAACAGCTTCCCTGCTAATCTTGCCAGTGTTTTACCTAAGAACCAGATTGGTTGTGAGGCTGATAATGTGAATGTTGTAACAGCAGACTGACCGAAACTATCACCGACTGTAATAGTCCAACTATATGCATTTGTATATGCCAAATCAGAATAAGCTTTTGATGAACTCCAGTTTGTACCACTGTATGTCGGAGTGAGACTTACAGCTGATTGATCGGCTCGTTTAATACTGATAGACACTACATTACTCAGAATATTAGAATATGCTCCAGCTACAGTCAATGTACCATTAGAACCTGTCTGGGTCGTTCTGGCACACGTTGCCTCAGTAATCTGAGGAGCTCGATAAGAATAATATGTCTGAGTAGATGTGACTGTTTTGGTGATTCCACGTGAGTCAGTAACAGACATCGTATATGTGCCGCTACTTAAACCAGTCATTCGTACAGAACCACTGGCTGTTAACTTACCTGTCGAAGCACCATTTGCTACTGTTATGGATTTGATAGTAGCTCCATACTGACCACTTGCTGTAACGTTCACCGTTTTGTCGGAAATAGTCTGCACTGTGATTGATGCATTCTTATTTTTTACGTAAGTGTTATTCTCGACAATTGAGGAAATACTAGCTGATGGATATGCATCGGTAGGAACCGAAATATTCAACGTGCAAGTCTTTGTGTCACCGATTTTCGTGCTGCCGTTATAGGTTGTACAGGAAATAGTGCAACTGCCAGTAGCTGTTGTTGTGAATTGTTTAAGTAATTCTTTTGGAATAGTCCAGTTAACACTATCCACAACGCCAGTCCCGATAGTCCCACTAGCACTGCCAATAGAATATGTGATTGTATGCGTAAAGCTTGCCTTTTTATTTGTATAAACCGTTATCTGGCTACCCGCATCTGCTGTTGATTTTGATACAGTTGGCACACTTGCTCTAGGAATAGTACTAAGTGTGATTGTCTGAGCTCCACTAGCCGTGGAGCTGACGTGCATGTCACTTTCACCCTGAACAAAGTCAATATATGCACTGATTGATTTTGTACCATCTGAGTTATGGTAGATTCTGATACTTCCACTGCTGGATCCTAAACCTGTTCCTGGACCTGCACCAGTCTTAAGTACCATTTTGAACGAACCAACAACAGATCCATTGATAACCATTCGACAGGTACCGATGTCATCACGTTTGGCACCGCCCCAGGTATAACCATCCTCTTCTTTCAGCCATGCAGAAATTGACCAACCAACGTCAGTGTAGTTACCCTGTATTGACTGTGCACCCTGCCAAACGGAACCAGAAGCCGAAGCTCCCAGACCGTTCGTTGAATAAGGCTCGTTAATGCCACTAGATACACTAAAATTTGCCATTTAGTCCTCCTTTAAATATTAAAAGGCTCCTCCTGTCCAGAAGAACCCTGTTCCAACCTCACCGTCTTGAGTAAATTTCTCCAGTCGGTGTGCTCCAACGTATAAGAATTTATCGGCTACTAAGTTTGACACTCTTCCCTGAGTTTTCGTAAATTCAGCAACCTTTGTATTATCTGCAATGATTTCTACACCATCAGCAACTACTCGTGTTTCGTTGTTTGTTCCGGCTTTTCGAATATGAGCACCGGTACTATCAGCGTAGAACACTTGATTTTGCGCCTTAATAGCCTCCATTGCATTGTAGGCATCGCTATTAGCTTTATTTGCTAAAGATTGAGCTTGCGTAGCTAAAGACTGAGCTTCTTTACTTGAGGTGATAGCTGTTTCGGCTTTATTAGATGCAGCGTTAGCACTTGACTGAGCTTGGTTAGCTTTATTGAAAGCGTCGGTAGACGTGCCTTGTGCCTGTATAGCATTGTTCATGGCTTTGTTAGCTGTGTCTTGTGCAACAGATGCAGCGTTGTTTACAGAATTTATATCTGCATCCACATCCTCAGGAGCTGGTGTCCAGTCTGTAGCAATATTGCCGAGTTCGAGTTTAGGCTTGCTTGCTGTTACTTTCCCTTTTGTTAATCTCTGAATATAAACACATCTTTCACCAATACTAGAAATTTCTTTGTCTAAAATATGATAGGAACTCGAAATTCTTTTATGTGTAGATATTGGAGCATTGCCGTTGCTATCTAGTGCAAGCCAACAGCCGTAGTATGCTTTAGTGCCATCTGCATAATTAACCGATAGTTCTGTTCCAACTCTTCCAGTGCTTCCATAAGCGCTATCAGCTTCTATATCTAACGATATTACTATCTTTTTATTTCTGAAAAACGAAGTATCAACAGAGAAAGAGTATGGTTTATCTGTAGATTTATTTTCTGCAATTTGCATGTCAGAACGTAGAATTAAATTCCTTCCGCCAACATTCACACCCTTTAGTGTGCTGCCTACAGAATATGACGTGCTCTTTGTGTTGTCTGTGTACGTAATTACAGTTCTAGTCCACAAATAAGGCTTGTCAGCGGTTGTGTCTGGAACAGATGTTACCCATGTACCATTAGGAGTTGAAGTTCCGTTAGCCCAGATTTGATAAGTAATCTCAGTAGACTTCACACCACGTCCGGGACTTCCATTTTGACCATTCTGTCCGTTAGTGCCTTGATAGCCGACAGAGTAAGCAGTTGTCTTCTTGCCATCTGAGTAATTCACCACAGTTCTTGTCCAGAGATACTGTCCCTTAGCAACTGATGGCGGATTAGCTACCCATGTACCGGTTGGAACGGTTGTACCACTCGAACTAGCTTGATAAGTAATAGCTTGGCTAGTGATAGTGACGGATATACCGTCTTTACCCGGAGAACCTGGGTCGCCCTTATCTCCCTTACTGCCAGTATTGCCATAAACAGCTAATAATAAAACGGTCGTTTGAGATTGACCGTTTGTATAAGTTATTACTTCTTTTTGCCATAGATACTTATTAGTAGCGTCTATCGTTGGCATTGTAGTTGCTGTAATAGAGTCAGCGCTTGGAGCTGTCTGACTTGTTGTACGAGCATAAGTGTAGACGATAGACTTAATACCATTACCGGTGGCACCCTTGTCACCAGTATCCCCTTTGTCACCTTTAATCAATGACCATGAGTAATCAGAATATGTTGTGCTTTCAGTAGATGATGTTTTGTTATAAGCAACACCCATGTACTTTTTACCACTAGGATTGTCAGACATTCCACTTGTTGGAGAGTCAGCATATTTAATCCATGTGTAATATGTCTTACCGTCTGTACCTTTTACACCCGGAATGCCTTGTTCGCCTTTATCACCCTTTGCACCAGTGTTTCCTTGCACGCAAGATGGTTGGCTGTAAGAGATAACCCCTGCCTGTGTTACTGCTTTTGATCTACTCCAGATATAGTTGTTTTCATTCCATTCAAGCTTTTCTTCACTCCATGTGCCACCATATAACTCTGTTGGCGATTCCGACGCGTACCATTCTGTAGTTACTCCTGCAATACTGTTATTAGTTGCGTCAAGTGCCTTTGTAGCATCCGCTATTGCCTTAGTGACATCTGTATCTGCTAATAATTTCCACGTAAAAGTTCTATCGTCATTTTGCATGAAACGATAACATTTATTGTTGGCATCATAATACAGATCGCCTATGTGGTTTTTTTTCTCTTTTTCATTCCAGTCAACAGCTGGATAATTTAGCAACGTTGGTTTATCTGCACCGCTCCATGTTTCAATCAATCCATCTACCTGATCTTGTAAATTAATCAGTTTCTCTTTGTTATTTGCAATATCATCTGTTATTGATTTATCTAATGCACCGGCTTTGATTGTATTTCCTGTAATGAGATTTCCATTTATGTGTCCAGCCTGGATAAAATCGGCATTAAACTTACCATCAATAGTCCATGCTGAGTTATAAGGACCGGAATAGCCATTGTTTGAAAATGCAATGCCTCTTTTATTTACCCTCATACAATTCAGCATCGTTTTTACGTCATTGGTATCACCATAAACAGTTTCTGATGGTTCATTGTTTGAATAGGTTGTTACTACGTTTCCTCCCAATCCGCCAGAAATCTTTAATTGTTGCTCATTGATAACTTGATCCAATTGTGACTTTTGCACAGCTGATTCATATTTTTTTTGCATAGCAACGATAGTTTTTGAAAGAGATGAGCTTGTTGTTCCAAGTTCCAAAGTGTCATATCTATCCATCAATGTGTCATATGTTGCTTTTATAATCTCGGCATCTGTCATAATTCCAAGTTTTATAAACTCAATCGGAACCGTATCACCTAAGTACACTGTCTCTTCCGAAAAATGTTTATTTTCTTCCATTGATGCAAGCGAAAGAAAAGATACCGTCAGATTTACTTCTGGCACCCCTATTTCTTGTACATACGCTTGTGCTGCAGCACGTAATTGAGTTTCTGTTGGCTTATCTCGAAATTTATAAGCAAAGTCTTTTGGAATTGTTCTGTGATAAGAATATTTATCTTTTTTATCCGAATAAATAATTTTTTCAGGTAGCGTTACAACCACATCTTCAGTTTTCGAAAAAGTTTCTCCATCTGAAGCTGTACTCGTTATTATTTTTGTGCCTAGCCAGTATGGATAAATTCCTGTAACAGTATTTTCAATGGATTCTTCCTGTTTAAGATCAATCAGATTTTTACCATACCTAATATATGCACTTTCCTTGTAAACACCTCTATGCTGCGTAAAACGTATATTAAAACGGTTAAATTCGTATTCGCCTCTATATGTATCGAGAATAGAGCCTTCCACACCACCGAGTAACTCTCGAAATGAATGTGGAATAATTTGTTTATACTCAGCTATTGTGCTTTTATCTGTGTAAAGAGTAAATTGAAAAGGTTCATCCGCATGTTCTTTTAAACCATTCAACGCTTCTACACAAGTATTAGCGGTAAATGGTGATACAGGAACATACGAAAGTCTGTAACTTATATGCTCCGCATAGATTGTTACAATACCATTTATTGGCTTTGAAATTTTGTAGATTTGAAAAGGTTCAGACTGCCTGCTTGGAGCATGATCGGCAAGAATTAAACGATTCAATATAATATCAGAAAAATGCAGTCCAGTTACAGGATACTGCATAGTCAATTCGTATGATCCGTTAAGTTCTTCCACAACTTTACACGATATAGCATCAGATAATGCGCCTATTCCTTGTGTAATAAACTCCATTTCCTCTTCGTTATATAGTACTGGAATCATAAATTCTCCTTATAATGTAAAAAATCTAGGAGTGATTTCAACTTTAGAAATTCCTTCACCTAGCACTATGCTATTTTGTTTTTTTGCAACTAGTTCAGGGAAAAGGTGCTCAATGCCATTGTTGTACACAACAACATTATCATTCCTATTTTCAGCACCTTCATAAACATCAAATGTTTCACAGTCAACTTCAACGTAGGCTGTACCTTGTTTTTTTACTTCAATACGTCCGCTTCCTATGTCAACAGAACCAGTGCCATAAATTCTTACAACCGGTTTGCTATTAAACTTTGTAGGGTTTAACAAATCTCCAGATGTTGTAAATGTCTTTATAATTTCTCCGACTTTCAAAAAATGTTGGGGTTTGCATTCAAAAATAAGATCAAATTCACCAGCAACCAAGTCAGTTACATCTATATCAAAAGAACCTGAATAACTAGCCAATCGATACTCATCTGGATGGTAGTCATCTTCTAGGCGACAGTATCCATTAGAAGACAAAAGCCAAGAACGAATATCCCTGGCTTTTTCTGCAAACTTTCCAATTGTGTCATAAAATCCTACTTTAATGGTATAAGACTGATTTGTGTACCTGTCATTGCTTAAAATTAGATCACCGTTTCTTCCAGGAACTGAATAATTTGTTATATCTTTTCCAGAAGAACCATATGTTTGAGATCCTGTTATAAATAGTCCGTACGTCAAAGAGCTTTCTCCGTTAAACATAAATTTTTTTCTTATTGCCATGCTTTGCTCCTTCTTGATGCATCACTATCTATCAACTGGGCTACTCTTCTTGCTAATGCATCAGAATCTTCTCCCTCTCTTTGAACAATTGTTATAGAAACATTAGGATTGGAAGAAAAGTTGTTATATGTATTTGAGGTGTTATTAGGTACTTGTGCAGTACTAACTAAATTTTCTCTAACGGTATCATTTAGTGAATCTCTCATAACCTCTCCCATTTGAGCACCAACATTTCTAATAGCTTTGAATTTGTTTTCAATACCTTTAATATACCCTTCTCCAGTCCATTCACCACTTTCTTTCATAACCTTAGAAGGAGAGTTAATCACCAAATAACCGTTAGTACCGGCTCTAGATTGTTTTCCAAGTCCTGCACCAGCATCATAGGCATCACCGTATTTTGATATAATACCCTTAATAAATCCAAGTGCGCTCCATCTCCCTGATTCACTAAGATCTATACTCTCAGCGCCTTCTTTTACCTTTTTAGTGCTTTTCTTTCCTGTTGCGTAATACGTAGGTTCCTTGCTTTCAATAGCTTTGATTTCATTATCACCATACTTTTCACCAACCTGACGTCCAGATTCTTCAGCCAAGCTTTCTGCTTTAGAATACTGGTCTTTTGCTCGTGCAAGTCTGTCTTGAGCAGCAGAAACCATTTCATTTGTAACACTGGAATCATTGTTTTTCTGCGCTTCCAATAATGCATCATACTGTGTCTGTGCTTCTTCAACCTGCTTTTTCAAAGCGTCTACAGAAGCATTTCCTGCATATTGAAAGTTATTTGTAAGATTATCAAGTGAAGCACTAATCTTCGCAGTATCGCCTTCCACAATGGCACTGCTTACTCCTTCATAGTTCTTTATAGTGTTCTGATAACTGTTATATGTGTCATCAGCTGTAGTCACTGCATCAGACAGACTGTCTAATGTATATTTTGCAGTCTCATATTCAGCCATTGCTTGAGACATAGCATCCTTAGTAGATTGCTGAACCTGTCCAGAGTTTTCCATTTCCGCGTTATATTGCGCAACTGCAAGTCTCAAGTTTTCCTGTGCCTGTTGAGTGATAGGCAACTGTTCATCAAATGCCTGTTGTGCCTGTAGCTTATCTGCAAGTGCTGTTTGGCTGTTCTTAACAGCCTCTGAGTACTGTTCTTCATATGCATTCAGCATTGCATTTGCTTTCTTCACTTCCATCTCTGCTTTAATAGCAGAAGTCATGTTTCCATGTTCCTTCACTATCTCTGCCAACTGGTCCTTTTCTATGCCTAAGGCTTGTGCTAAAGAAGTCATAATAGTATTTGCTTCGTCTTCGTAGCCTTGCTTAATTTCTCCGTTGGAGTCAATTAATTCGTCATATCTTTCTGCAAGAGTTCCATAGTTCGCATATAATTTTTCAACAGATTGAACATTCAGATTTGTTGTTTCAATTGCATCATCATAAGATTCTTTCAAATTGGCAATTTCTTCTACATTACGTTTCATTGCAGTTGAAAGCCCATAAGAAGAATTCAGATTTTCAATATAGGCTTCGTTTGACTTTTGCATGGTATCCGCAAGATAAATTGTTGCAGCGCCAGCCGCCATAGCTCCCGCTGTAAATAGTGCTAATGTTCCAGTAGATATGCCTAATCCAGAAGCAAGCCCAGAAAAACCACCACCAGCTGCACTAATTGATTTTGATAATGAATCGGTAGAAGTACTGGCGGTTTTAGCCTCATTACTAGCCACTTTTAAAACCGCATTAAATCCTCCAATCAGTTCCTTTGCTTTGGACACTCCTTTCACCGCAGCAACAATAGAACCAATTCCTGCTGCCGCAACTGTGCCACTAGGACCAATTGTATCAATGACTTTTGCAAGAGATTTAAACACTGCCGATAGTCCTTTTACAGCCACCTTAAGTGTTCCTTTGAATGCTTCTGATTTCACAACGTTTTTTAAGGAAGAAATAATATCTTTTAAAGCTGGTTCAACTTCTTGGAACAGTTCACTTGCCACAGCTTCCCATTCATGTTTTAAGAGTGCAACCTGTCCTGAATAGGTATCCAGTTTTGTTTCTGCCATGCCTTCGATTGTTCCGTTATAGTTGTTAACATCTTCTGTTAATTGATTCCAACTTTCATCAGATGCGCCAAGAATTGCGGCTAAACCTGTCATGGCACGCTGACCAGCGACTGTATATTCAATGTTTGCCTTTTGCTCGTCAGTCATGTCTTTCATTTTTTCTCTCATTTCCGAGAAAATCTGACTTAAAGGCCTTGCTTTTCCATCTGCATCATAAAAGCTGATTCCAAGTGCTTCGATTTTATCTCTTGCGTGAGATGTATTAGTTGCAAGTCTGGTAATAATAGATCTTAAAGATGTACCTGCAGTACTTGCTTTAATACCCTGATTCGCCATAGTACCTAAAGCAACGCCAACATCTTCTACAGAATATCCAAACTGTCCTGCGACAGATCCTACATATTTAAATGCTTCACCCATCATGGAAACATTGGTATTTGATGAAATAGCTGACTTTGCAAGCACATTAGCGAAGTGATCGGCCTCGTCTGAAGCCATTCCGAATGCCGCAAGACCATCAACAACAATGTTTGCCATTTCTTCAAAGGACTCACCAGTACCTACGGCAAGATCATTTATAGATGAAATACTATCTTTAATCTGATCTGAACTATAACCGGCATTTGCCAAAACAGTAGCATACTTTGTAATTTCAGTTGCACTACTTGTGGAAGAAACTGCAAGTTCTTGGAAGTAACTACTTAAATCTTTGATTGTTTCAGAATCTTTGCTTTCCTGCAATACTGCTGCTAGTCCTGCTGTGGCATCTTCTAAAGCAGACCCTGTTTCAAGTACATTTGTAGCTAAGTTTTTTAATGCTTCAATTGCTTCTTGAATAGCTTTGGCGGCTAATTCACCAAGAGCTACTTGAAAGGCCATAGACTTTTCTTTTGCATCGTCTGTACCTTCAGCATAGTTCTTTAATTCCGCATCCGTTTTAGCTAACTGGCTTTGCGCATTTTCTAACTGTGTATTTGACTTATCTATCTCTTTTTCAAGATTCACCTGATGGCTTTTAGCTTCATCAATCTGTGTACCTAATTTTTCATATGCGGCTTGTGCGCCTTGAACTATCGGAGAATTTTTTCCATAAGCTTCAGTTAAGCTTTCCACTTTTTCTTTGCATCTTGACTGAACACTTTCAAGCTCTTGAATAATTCTTTTCTGGCCTTCGTTTGCAGAATTTAATGTTTCGATTTTGGATTTTAAAGTAGTAACAATATTCTGATAACTTTGTTGCTTACTTTTTAATTTTTCTAAAGCTGTACTGTAGTTATTTAAATTTGAAGGATCTAATTTAGCGGCTTTGCTATAGTTGGAAAACTGAGTAGTTAATGATTGCACTTCAGCTCTAGCTTTTCTGAGCTGTTCGTTAAAATTGCTCACATTGGCTGTAAGCTCAATCGCCATTCCTAAAGTTTCTTTTGCCACCAAAAGTCACCTCTCTTTCTATAAACGAGCAAGTTTATCAATGTCTTCTTGCGTAGCTTGTCTAACCTGCTGTTCTTTTTCTTCTTTACTTTTTTGTTCGTTAATTTTCACTTTTGTCCTCAAAAAAGAAAAAAGCGTGCTAATCCTTAAACCTCTTATATCTGTTAAAGTTAGATTTAAAGATAAGCACGCTAAAATAAGCTCATCAGAGGTTACTGGTTCTCTTTTTTTTTCGTGGAATCTGTTTTTTCTGCTTTTTTGTCAGCTTCATCACCTAACCCAAAGAAATCAGCATATTCTTCTGCAATAGATTTCTGGTTTCCTTCGTTGAAAAAGAAGCTCATATTTTTTTGAGATTTCATAAACTCACGATAAGTTTTAAAAGCTGTTGGATTTACTGTCTTAATTAACGCATACTCAAGCTTAGCAACAAGATCCAGTGAAGGAACCTGTCCAGTTTCGACGCTGTTCATCAACAAAGCGAATGCCTTTAACAAATCACCTTTCAGTTCTTCTTTGTAAATAAGAATCGTTTCTCCTGTTGCAAGAATTGGATATTCAACTTTATTAATTGTTACGGTACGCATAATTTCCTCCTATTAATTTACATTTCCGCTTTTTTTTCAGGGACGGTCACAGTCGTGAAGAATGTTTCGTAATTTTCGTCACCCTGTTCGGACACTTGCTTGAAGACAAGCAGATCTTCTACCTGTTCACCAGAAACCGTAATAGATAGTTTGGAAGTAGTTGGATCAATAGTTTCTTCTTCAGTGTCATATTCTTCGTCAGATTCAACCGCTACGCAGTTGTAAAAACAAAACTTACGCGCTTTAGCATCGGTTTCGACTTGAAATAAAAGAGCAAAGCTTGGTGTTACTGGAGTGTTTGTCTCCAGGATTCCACCACCCTTTGCTTCAATGTATCCTAAGAATTCTTTTAGAATTTCTCTTGGAATGTCTGCAACCTCTAAGTCAATAGTCTGCCCAGACTTGGAATTTGATACAAAATACGGAATATTATCCGCGAAAAATTTATTCTGGCTAGATTCTCTTGCAACTGAAGAACTTACTGCACCAGGAAGTTTTACAGGTGTTCCATAAGTAATCTTTCCGCCAGAAGATGCAACTGTTCTTGGTGCAAGTGCTACATTACATAATCCGAATTTTACTTTAGACATTATTTTTTCCTTTCTAAATATTTCTAAGTATTTTTAAAATGTTCTCTCTGCATCCTTTGGCAAATTCCTCATTTGCAGTAGTGACATTTTTCTTAAAAAAGTGATAGTTATTATTTGTGTGGCCATACGGAGCAAGTTTATGCGCGTCTTCGATAAGGTGAGACAGCGTGTATTGCTTATTCCATATAGCCGCACCTTTGGAACCGTCTTTCTTGTTTAACGGAAGTGTCACAAAATTATTCACGTATTTATATCTGTTTCTTTTGATATCTGCATTGGCAGAAGCTTTCACAACTTTTTTCTGCTCATTGCAGACTTTTTTTGCTGTCTTCTGGCACTCTTTCAAAAGATTTTCAGACTCAAGTTCGTTGAACATTTTGTTCATTCTCTTTGCAAAATCATTTAGATCAACATTCATTCCGTTAGCCATATTTCAACTCCATACGTCACTTTGTATAGTTCTATTTCTTCAAGCCAGTCTGTGTCCTTATCGAAAATGTATCCGCTATCGTTCAGAAAAGATTCAACCTTTATTTCTGCTTTCTTTTTTTCTCCGTTTACGGATTTGTTTTTCTGAAAAGCATGAAGATTCACTGCAACGTTATCTCTTCTGATAAAAGGCTTATTATCAGCGAATAAATTCACAGAATTTATTCTTTGGCAAACGATATATGGTGTTTTCACACCAGTGGATGAAGTTCTTTCGTCATATACCTGATAGCCTGTAGCGTTTTCCAACTCTCTGCAAAACGTCTCATACGACTCAAATTTCTTCATTTTCTGTCTCCTTCATGTAAGGAACTGTTGCTTCGTTCAGATATACTTTGTAGTAATTCGGTTTGCCATAATCTTTAAACTGGATATGGTCAACCTTGTAATACTCACCTTCAATTTCTGCAATGTCTCCAGGAAGAATAGTGTTTCCTTCAGCCGGAATTCCTATTGCAATCACTGCACGATTTGTATTCTGACTTGCTTTTAAATAGGTTTCGTAGCTAATAGATTCTCTTGAATAATAAAAATGAGCCTTTTCGCGAATTAAGACTCTTTCTTCTGACTCATAAAAATGGACAATTCCATCATTAAAGACCTTCAAGTGATCTCTAAGATTGCTATTGTCGTATGTTTTATTGTTGTTCAGCATTTTCTTTATCCATTTTTTGCTTAATCTTTCCGTAATTGCGTAAAGTAAGCAGCTCACTTCTATAGTTTGTTTCAAAATCGTCTACAGCTTTTTCACGTTGGTAAAAAACACGATTTAAAAGAAGCTCATGTGCCAATTGCTCATAAGCTTCTTCTCCATCGATAAAATCAAGATCTCCACCGAATATAGATTCCAACCTTTTAGCAGATAGTTTTATAAACGTTTTTAAAAGGTTATCTCCATTCGGATCATTCCAAGTTATCCCAAGATATGCCTTTATCTCAGACAATAACTTATTTACCGCATCATCATTTAATACTGACATATCTCAGTTTCTCTTATGCTTTTGTGCCCTTAGCAGCACTTGTTTCTTGTCCTGCTGCAGCAGTATTCTTCACTTTAACAGTCATGACAGCTGGTTCAAGCTGTGAAATGTCACGAACTAAGAAAGATGTGTTGTCTTTTGGAGTTCCGTATACTACAGCACGTGCTTTAAATACACGCACATCGTCAAGGAATTTGTAATGATCAGAATATTCAATCTTCCCATTTGGTACTCCAAATCCTGCTGTAGCAAAGTAATTAGGAACAAGTCCGAAAATAGCCTTTCCGGAAGGAACTTCCAGAGACTGGTATACTCTGAGTGGTAAATTAGTCAGAGAAACTTTTCCGGATGCATCAGTGTAATAAATAGCCGGATAGATCTTTGTCCAATAATCAATCGGATTTACAATAAGATCAATTGTTCCTACTTTACGCTTGCCGTTGTCAGACAACAGTGCAGCAATTCCACCAATAGTCACAGTGTTTAATTCTGTAATTGCTGTTGCTTCCTTGTCTTCAGCTGGTGTAGTCTGATTCTCAATATCAATTGTTTTCATCATACCTACAGGCTGTTTCTGGCCTGTGCCGGCAATAATTGCTTTTTCAATCGCACGTGCCATAATTTCAGACAAGTACTTAACTACGAACTGATCCAGCCATGTCATGCCAAGATCAAGCATTGTTTTAGGCACAGGAATCCAACAGGATAGCTTGAACTGAGAAAATTCTACTTTTGCAAATGCAGCATTTGCTTCTTCAGTTACAGGATCGTTTAAATCTCCCCACTTATAGGCATAATCTAAGTTCTTGGATAAAATCCATTCTGTTAAACCTTTGGAGTTAACAAAATTAATTGCTCCAAGTAAAGGGTGTTCTCTTGTAACGTCTTCGAAGATCTTATTTTCAGTTGTCTTCGGCATTGTAACTTCTGGGCCTGTCAATTTCCCTTCTGCTCTGTCAATCAAAGACTTATAGAAATTCTTTTCTTCACTTGTCAGAGCATTGATTCCTCTGGAAGCTAATACATTTTCATCTGTGATTGAACCTAATTCTTTGTAAGTGCGAAGAACTTCTTCTTTTGTTGAATCAAGGATTTCCTTGTTCATTACTTTGTGAAGTTCATCCACAAACTTTTCTGTGTTACCGTCTTTGATAGCTGAGGCTAGCACTTCATTTGTTTCCATTAATTTGTCTGGATTCATTTTTTAATTTCCTTCCTTTCAATTTCCAGGAACGTAACCAAAAAATTTCTGAAGCTCTGTCTGTTTTGTTTTTTCTACATTGTCACGCACTTCTTTTTCAGTTACATTCGTGTGTGCCATCTGTAATTTGTCAGCCTCGTTGACTGTTGCACCTTCGTTGACTACCTCCCCTTTCGGTTCGTTGGCTGTCTCAGGTTCAACTATCTCCGCATCAAGATCTTTGATAGCGTTTTTTATCGAAACAAGCTTTGTCAGCTTGTTTTCGAACATGTTTGTAGTGGCATCCAAGCCTTCTTCTACATTTGATTGTGTATTCTCAGAATCATCCACAATCTTTGTACATAATCCATATTTCAGGCATTCTTCTGCAGTTAGATAAGATTCATCATCCAGCAGTTTTCTTAGTTCTTTTTCTGTACCTTTGAACTTTGACATATACGCTGAAATCACTACTTCATTAATCTTGTCTAAGTCGTCTGCAACCTTTCTGAGTTCTTCAGAATTTCCCATTGCAACAGTCCATGCGTTATGAACCATCTGCATAGAACTTTTAGGCATATATATTGCATTGCCTGCCATAGCAATAACGCTGGCTATAGAGCAGGCAAAGCCGTCAATAAAAACGCGAACATATGCCCGCGTTCTTTTCAAGATGTTATAAATTGCAATTCCTTCGTTTACAGATCCACCAGGAGAATTAATATAAATATTTACGGTAGGAATGTTTTTGTTTTTATTCAAAATCTCTTGTAAGTCTTTAACACTCGCTACACTATTTTCTTCTTTTTCTGAATCTGGAAAATCGAAAAAGCTTTGGCCAATTTCACCATGAATATTTACAACTAAGGATTTTTCTTCACATTTTGCAGTAATCATTCTTTATTCTCACTTTCTTCGTTTGCTTTTTGTTTTGTGGTGTTGTTGTCTCCAACCTGTCCACTTTCGTAATTAATGCTGTTCGTTGGATCTTCTAAGTAGGAATCACCAACAACTGCGTAGTTTCGTGTAATAAAATGAACATCTCCGATTTCTTCATCAATCAGTGGTTCATTAAGCTTTGTTCGCAAGTCATTAATGGAATACACACCAGATGAAATGACGTTATTAGAAATGCCGGCAACGCTCACAACATCAAGATGTCTTGCACCTGTGGTATCCAGCCTGCAGAATGTGCCTTTTGAAAAATCATCATATCCATACCATCTTCTGTTAAATGCCTGGCTGATCAAGCTTGAAATTCCATCCAATGAGAATGTCAGTAAATTCTCCAGATCATCTTTTTCAAAATCTCCTAGCATGACGGATTTTGGTATATTAAAAGCTCTTCCAACTTTTGAAAGAGCTTCGTCATTAATTGCATTCACGCTTTTATTTGCCACAGAGGCATTTTGCCCTAAATCTGCACCAGCTGAAGTCTGTGTCAGTTTCATTCCTGCATAAATCGGAATGATTGCTTCCTTTCCGGCAACAAAATTTTTGAAACTATCATTTGTTATTTGCTGAATATGTGCTTCAAAATCTGGCTCTGCAGTTGCTGTCTGATCAAGACTTAATACGTATTTTTGCCTGTATGTTCCTGAACGAATAGCATTTTCAATAAGAGCTGCATATTGTTCTCTGAGCATTTTAAAAATATAAGATAACTCACTGTTTGAATATTTTATATAAATAGCTTTGCTTCCAACGAATACTCCTTTTAATGGAATACCACCATCATCAAAAACATCAATTTCTACATTTTTAAATGCCGCTTCGTAAATCTGAGTAGGATCTCTTTCAAAGTCAGAAGCTACATATAATCCTTGGCCAGTTTTTGAATTCAACACATCCAGGCTTACAATCAATGCATCATGATTCGGATTAAGAATAAGACGTCTGACCAACTGCTTTTTAAATTCTGCAGCGCTTTGATTCGGATTTGCTTCTACATTCAGCAGGTAGTAATTTTTTTCTTTAATTTCATTTCCTTTTCGATATGTTTTAAACTCACATTTTGAAAGCAATGTCCCTAATGTTTCAGCCACAATATCAAGTGCAAGCCTGTAAGACCACAGTTCCTGTATAGTTTCAGACGTATCTTCTTCAGAAGCCCAGTCGTTTAATGAAACTGTCTGTTTATTTCCAAAAAGTGCTTTTTCTAAAAAATCTGTTATTCTTCCCATTTAATACCTCATGAAACTATTACTGCTTTAAATAAGTTTGGATTAAGCTTAGAATTTTCTCGTAAGTTAGGTTCTTCTGTCATTGCATGAGCTAGTGACATGAACGGATCGTTTTTTCTAGATTTCGGTTCAATCTTTCCGAATGTATATGCACCCGTTTCTGAATACATTCCTTTAGTGCCATACGGAGTAACTTTTGTGTTATTAGTTGCCCATCTGAGCATAGGGTTATCACCCCACACCCACCGTTTATTCACAAAGGCACTGCAGATAACAGGCTGTGTTCTGCCTACGTCTAAAGGACGAACTACCTTCAGATTTTTTACTTTCGTAGTAAATCCAATGTTTGCCAGTCCTTCCATGAAAATAGATAATTTAAAAGAGTCTAATACAACACTCTGAACCAGATAATTCCGTTTCAGCTCTTCTATAAAATCTATAATCAATACAGGTGGTATTTCAGGTCCATCAATCAATGTAACAAGCCCCATTTCCGCCAATCTAGGGAATTGCGATTTGAATTTAATACGTGACATATCTTTGCTTTGCATACATATCCATGTATGATTCAAAACAACGAACTTTCCGTCTATCTTGAATAATGCACTTACACTTGCAAAGTCGGTTGTCTGTGCCGTATCGATTCCAACAACACAACGTTGCCTTTTCAGCTTTTCGTAAGGAATAGGCACATTAGTTTCTTTAATCAGATCATATTCAGCCACTGCCTGTGCACTTTGCAAAGATGGAAGATTCATACGTTTTGCCATAAAGCCAGGCAGAGTTGCAGGAGCATCTTTCCACTTGTTGTAATCCTTTCTGGTCTCGTCCAGAAGATTCGGAAAGTATTGTAAAGATGGATTTGCCTTGTACCAACATGACTCATCATTTGCTTCTGATTTATCATCAATTCTGCAAATAAACGGTAGAAAACCTACATCTGCAGTTTCTTCATTCAAAACATCTTCTGCTTGCGCCAGTTCGTCATCAAGAACACCCTCTCTTACATGGCCATTCGTTGAAAAATATATTGATCTAGGACTGGCCACTTTTCCTAAACCTGTCAAGAATACGTCAATGTTTGCATATTCCTGATATGCATGAATTTCATTTAAAATAACGCATCCAGAACGTAATCCATCCTTACCGGATGCGTTATTTGTATGTCCTGTAATTTTTCCGCCGTTTTGCAGTCCTCTGATTGTTTCTTTAGTCCAATGAAAAGAAGCTTTGTTTGCCTCTCTGTACTTTGGATTTTCCAGAAACCGCACCGCATCCTCAACAGGCTGAATAGACTGCCTTTCGTTATTTGCACAGATATCAATGTTGTAATCTTTTACAGGATTGTTTTTGGAGGTGAGGCATAAAGAAAACCACGCTATCATGCCATCTTTGCCTGCTCCTCTGGCAAGCATAACTAATGCATGATTCCAACGTGGCCTTCCGTCTTTAACATAATATGTGCATAGAAATAAACAACATAAGAATTTCTGCCATGGAAACAATGTAGGAAACATTGCTTTTCCAATATTTATGTAGGCATTGTACTGTTTTGTGTCTACATAAATATCACCCTGGGCAAAAGCTTTGCGAACTAATGCTGCTAATTTATGTTGATCTTTACAAGCTTTCGGCTTGTCAGACTCAATCATTTTCAGATATCTTTCAACATCTCTAGGAATTTTAATTGTAGGCTTAGGACTACCAGCCCTTCTCTTCACCATCTAATGAAATGCCTTTTGTTTTTTCCTGTATCCATTGTGCCGCCTTTAAAAGCATAGAAGCATTTTTGTTAAATGCGGCTACAGCAGGATTTACAATCGGAGCACCTGTTCTAGGGTTGGTTGACATATATCCATTCTCTTTAATATCTTCCCAGAGTGCATCATTCATCTGAGCCATTCGATTAAAATCCGTCATCTGTTGAAACAATAGAGCGTCTTTGCTCAAAACTGGATCTTCAGCAATAACTCTGCTGAAATTTCCAAACATCTTATTGTAGTCTTGCTTTACTATTTTTTTAGCCATAAAGATTCCTCCTCAATCCCATCGCTCTTCAGTAGTGAATTCTTCCTTCTTTGCAAAAGATCTCGATCTATGTGTTCTCTCGTGAATTTCTTCATGGCATTCATTACAAAGAGAAACAAGATTTCTTTCTTTTTTTCCATTCACAGTAACAAAAATAGAGTATTTCCATTCAGGATACTCCAATAATTCAAAATTGTGATGAACTAAAACAGCTTTAGTTCTTCGTATCGGTCTTCCGGGAACTGGTTTGTACTTTCCTAAACATCTTTGGCACAAACATTTGTCCATTTTCAGAACTTTTTCTCTGACTTCCTTCCATTCTTTAGTTTTATATGGTTTATTTCTTCTTTCCATAACTCTATAAATAAAAAATAAGCAATAGGCAAAGGTAAATCCTATCACAAGATTTTTGGTGGGAGGTGCACCCTGTAAGAACAGCCGAAAACCAACAATAAAGCACTGAAATTACACCACGTAGATATAAAAAAAGACGACTTTCTGTCCGGAAAAAGCCATCTTCCTATCAATCTACGATATTGTTATAGCATGGTTTTTGATGAAACGCGTATTCATCTTGATTTTTTTGATGCCCCCAAGGCGCTATTTCACGCACATGTGAGAGAGGCAGATTTGTCGTGACCCACCGCCGTTCCCTTTTTCACACCCGGGGTACCAAATTCAAAAACAACGTATGGCTTCGCCTGTCACAAAAATATGCCTAAAATTTTTTCGCGATTTGATCCATTTTTTTCTTTACAAAATTATTTTTTTATTTTGTGAAATTATTTTATTTTTTAACTTTCTGAGTTTGCTGATCAGAAAGATTTTTTATTTTTTAAAAATATTTTTTTTCTTTCCCTATTAAGGAAAAAGAAAGCTTTTCTTTTTGCAAAAAAAATTTTTAAAAAAGCGCTTGACACTGTAGCACAGTGTGCTATCCTAAGAATGCAAGCACGGTACTACAGTGCAGAAAGAAGAAAGAAATATGAAAGAACTAACACAAGAACAGTTTGAAAGAATCCTAAAAGAAACACAGGAAAGCGGTGGCTGCACATTCGAGAATTTCGAAGTAGTCCACTATTCCAGCGGCTACCAGGTAGCCACCACAAACAACATAGCAACACAGAACACACTTACAGACTTAAGAAAAGCGCTGGAAGCTACAAACGGAAATGGTGGAACGTGGCTGGACACCAGCACAGGCGAGCTGTTCATTGACAGCAGTCACCACGTTAACAGCTTAGCTGTAGCAATCCATGAGGGATTGAAATATAAACAGCGTTCAATATGGGACTGGTCCGCAATGGATGAAATAAAAGTGAAATAGCCTTTCAACCCTCAGCGGTTGAGGGTTTCCAGATGTCACCAACTCGGTGATGTCTGGAAGCTCAGAGCTTCAGGAGGATAAAAAAAAACATGAAAACATTAGCAGAAACATTATTGAATTATTATCAGGAACACAATAAAGACTTCAACCACGACATAGAGGAACTTGACAGTTGGAATGGTTGTCTTGGTGACGACAGGATTATTCCGATGGAAGAACTTAACGAAATTTATCAAGGGAAAGAAGCTACTGAGATTTTGGAACGTGCATATTTCGGGCATGATGCTGATAACTGGCACATTGAAAATGGCAAGGAAGTTTACGGAGAGTTCAATCCTAACCGTGATTATTTCTACTTTAATGGGTATGGAAACATGGTCAGCACAGATGAATGCGACTACAGCGACTTCATTAATGAAAATTTCGTGGAGGACATTATCGACAATTGGTGCCATATTGATTTGAGCGATGGCGCACAGGAAATCATCGACAACTATGATGAGGACGGTGACAACGATGAGAATTAAAACCAAGATCAATAAAAATAAGCAAAATTGAAATCTTTGATCTCATTTTTAAGGGGTATACCCCCTTTCCATAATGCAGCCGTAGACGGTCGCAAGCCCGGAGAAATGCAGAGCGCAGGAGGTAAAAAAAATGTCAACAATGAAAAAACACAAAGTTTATGGAAACGAGAAAACACACTTAACACTTACTGATAAAGCGCAGAGCTTTTACAACTCAACTGATCCATTTGACATCTTAGAGTATGAGGACGAAGAAGGAAACTATACTTATTCAACTGTTAAATGCTTTGAAAGAGACAACATGACAGAAGAAGAGTTGAACGTCTTTCTTGAAGAGTTAAGTGAAGACATGGAAGAAGATTCTGAAATCTTTTAACTAAAAAATAAGCAAATTTTAAATCTTTCACTTGAAAATTAGAAGGTATATATAATGGCAAAAATGGCAGAAAAGAAAATGATGAGTATTCAAAACGAAGTTGATAAGCTCAGAACAAGAATCCAAAAGAAAGAAAATCATATCAAAAAGAACCTTGCAAAGTGTGAAAAACTTGGGTGTGCTGAATGGACTGAAGAAGAATTTGCTGAAAAAAGAAAAACTTTAAGTGAAAAATCATTTAAAAAAGGACTATTATACATGGAATTTGACGAATCACTTACAGAAAAGCAGAACAGTTTACTTTACGATCGCTTCTATTCTTATCCAAATGAAATGGAAGATCTAAAGAGAAGACTGGAAAATGCTGAGGAAAGACTAGCAAAGGCAACAGAAAGAGCGTTTGAAGTCAACTTAAAAATTGATGAAGAAAAAGCAATCGAACAAAAAGAAAAATCTTGGATTTCAGCAATTCAAAAATCTGAAACAGAATATGAAGCATGGCTAAAACAATTCAAAGCTGAATGCCTACTTGATGGAATCACCATTGAGTATGTAACAAATGCATTGATTGCAGGTAAAACAAAGTCCGGAAAGCAATTTACAATGTATCTCAATAGTGGATATACATACAGAAGCAACCATTGCTATACATTGACTATTGAAAGTGAAACGATCTTCACATCTGGATTATTCTCAACAGGTTATTCAATCATTAAAAGATAAGTACCAAAGGTTAGCGGATCACCTCAAAGTATCCGCTTAGGAGTACAAGAAGAACATGGAAGACAACTACAAAAATGAGTGCTTTCTGGCTGCTTTAGAGGCTGGATTTGCAAAGAATAGAGAAGAATTTGATGAAAGCCATTTTGAATTTTTCAAGAATGCGTTTGACGATTATTCAATCGGTTTAGAATCAGCCAAGGAATACATGAAAGAAAGTGAAATAAAAGCACTTTCAAGAGAAGAAATTGAAGAAATGGGAAACGCTATATCTACCGATATGCTGAACCCTGGAAGATATACAAGTTTTGGATACATTTTAGAATTTTAAGAAAGAAGGAAAAATCAAATCTTTTATCTCAATTTTAAAGGGTATATCCCCTTTCCATAATGCAGCCATTGCCAGTCACAAGCCTGGATAAATGCAGAGTGTGGATGCTATAGGAGTGTCGAAAAGCTCCAAGGAGGATTAATAAAATGAAAACATTAAATTTTTGCGTAGATTGTTGGAAAGAAGGAACAGGGTTCCAGATCAGAGATTCTATATACAACACTTTACAAGTTGAAGATGACTACAAGTTAACAAGCGATGACATAGACACGGAAAACATAGAAGCATACTTTGATACTAAATATGATGACGTTTTCGTCCATACTGATCTTGTAAATGGTAGTGGTGACGTACTTGACAGCGTTGGAACATGGGTTTCTGAATATAGGGAAAAATCAAATCTTTGATCTCAATTTTAAGGGGTATATCCCCTTTCCATAATGCAGCCGTTGCCAGTCACAAGCCTGGAAAAATGCAGAGTGTGGATGCTATAGGAGTGTCGAAAAGCTCCAAGGAGGAAAAAATTATATGGCATACTATGAAATTAATGAATCAAACGCACGCACATCACATGATTTAATGAGCTTCAGCGATTACAAACAAGGAAGCGCAACAAGCGAATATCGCCAAAGTGTGGATGAAGCAAAGAAAAGCCTTGATATTGTTTTAAGCAAGTGTAAAACAGAAGTACAGAAGGAACATGCGAAAGAACTATTTGATAAGTACTGCAGAACTTTAGCGTATGCAATTAATGAAGATAACAGAATTGGATGTATGTGTCCTTCCGTAATGATTAGCGGAGGATCTAACTTCCCTACCAAAAAGAAAGAAAAGCAGGTAGCCGCATGGGATTCTAATCGCGAAAACTTCACTAAAGCTGAGCACTATTTAACCCTTATGAAAGGTGTATACCGTCAAGGCATTCAGAGCAACGATCCTGAAGCACTCACTGCTTTGAAGGAAAAACTAGCAAATTTGAAATCCAACCAGGAAATCATGAAATGTGTGAATGCTTATTACCGTAAGAACCACACTTTGGATGGTTGCTCATTGCTTACCGATCAACAAATTTCAAGCCTTAAGAAAGGAATGGAAAGATGGGGAAGCAGAAAGCCATTTGCAACATATGCATTACAAAATAATAACGCTAATATTAAAGCTACAGAAGCACGCATCAAAGACTTAGAAGAAGCAAAAGAAGCTGAACCAACTGAAATAGAATATGACGGCTTCACCTATGTGGAAAATACTGACGAAATGCGTGTACAGTTCATCTTTGATGGAAAGCCAGATGAAGAAACAAGATCTCTTTTGAAATACTGGGGATTTAGATGGGCACCTTCTCAAGGCGCTTGGCAAAGACAACTTACCAGTAATGGAAAGTATGCAGCAAAAGAAGTTATTAAAAAGTTAGCAAATTAAGCAAAATTGAAATCTTTAGGGGTAATCTTAAAAGGTATACCCCTATTGATTATGTTATGTATAATATTTTTGGAGGTAATTTATGGCATCAAAATTCACTAAAGTAAAATTAAAAATTAATCATTTTTTCGATACATTTATGCAAATATTCTGCGCATATTCTGACAAATATATTTTCTCAAAGCTTAGCATTCCGTGGCATCACGAATATAAGTGGGAAAAGCATCCGTATCTCCCATCAAAAGAAAGCTGTGATTATTACGGTATCGAATACGGTGTAGAACAGCCAGGAGGATTTCAACTCGTTCTGTACGACAAAAAACGTCCAGTGTATGCAGCAGGATGTATGTCATTTGGAAAATACTACAGAGAAGATTCTGTTCAGAGAACCTATGATACCTTTTATAAGGTTATGGACAACTACATTGAATCACACAAATATTTTTCAATGTTTTTATGGTATTTAAAACATGTCACTTATATTGGATTATGGTAAAAATGAAAGAAGATGTTATGATAGTTATGTAAGAAAGAGGTAATATAATGTCCGGAGAAAAGAAAAAATTCAACAAAGCAGAATATGATTTAAACTTTAATAAAAAAAATTGTACAAAATTCAGTTTAAAATTCAACAATGTTAATGACAAAGAAATTATCGAAAAATTACAATCTATTGGAAATAAGAACGACTACATCCGACAGCTGGTACTTGCTGACATTGAAAAAAACAAGCAAAATTAAAATCTTTCACTCCAATTTTTAAAGGTATATAGGATTGACAGTGATTCACAAAAATAAAAGCACCGCATAACTTGCGATGCTTTTTCTTATAGAATTTCTGCAATGCCTTTAGCCAGATCAGATGCCTTTTTCATTAAGCTGTTTTCTTTTAAATATTCAATCCCTTTTAAAGTGATTGTAGGATTTACCAGTTTAACAAGTGGATAGGACATTTCAGGATAGTTCGCAACCAGCACTCCTTTTATGTATCCCTCGTCAACAAGCATTTTCATAAGTCTTGCCCATTTTGGCTCAGTAATTTTAAGGCTTTCAGCTTCAATAGGTGTATGGTCCGGTTCCTCAAAGTCCAAAGACTTTTCTAAATGTTTGAGAATCTTATATATTACTCTGTATTCTTCCATATGGCATTTTCCTCCTGTAGATATATGATACTATAAGCTAAAAGGAACAATTCTGATTATAAACTTTTTCCTAGTTTTTGATATACACTACTCATAATCCTGTAAACTTGGATTTTAGAATATCCTAGCTTTTCTCCAGCTTGTTCATAATTGGAAGTGGAATATACAGCTTCAAGAGTCTTGCGTTCTGTCTCTGTCAATTCAGAAAAGCACAAGTCTTTTTTTATTTTGTTTTGTTGTTTATGCAGCATAGACTTTTTCTTTTCTAGTTTTTGAATTTTAACTATCATATTGGCAAGTTTTTCATCATTGGACATTCCAACAGAAGATTGTTGTTTGTCATAAGATATAGCTTTAGCTCCAGTAACTCTTTGACGTATTTCTTTAATTTCCATATCTACAGTTTCAATTTTTAAAGGTATGGTAAAGAAAAACTCAGCCAATTTACCATTAACAATTCTTTTCGTTGCTTCGCTCTTCTCCATTAAATATTCCTCTCCCTCTTTGTATATCCAACCATTTGTAATAATATCCTTGCCAGAAACAGGCTTTCATTAGCTTTTCCATTTTTGCCTGATCTACACCTTCATATATAAATTCATTATATAATTCTTCATTCAGATTAAATAATGCTTTATATAGTTTCTTTTGTCTTTGCATTAAAGTTCTCTGCCAAGTGGCTTTAGATTATAAACACGTTCATCTGTGGCACTTAACGGCTTTGAATAATACACAAAAGCATTATATCCTTCTTGTGTTGTGTACACTGTTTTGATCCAATTGTTTCTTGGAAATGTAACAGGAATTTTTTCCTTATTGTATTTTAATCCGTATTTGTACATTAGAATGGTAAATCCTCCGAAGTAATTCCATACTCTGCATATCCTTCTGTTTCTTCTTTAGTATCTGTTTGCTGTGCATCCTTAGACTTGAATGTCAACTTATCTACATGATCACAAATCACTTCAGTAACATACACAGTTTTTCCATCAGTATCTTTATAGTTTCTGGTTTGAATTTTGCCCTGTAGAGCGATTGCATCACCTTTCACACAATATTTTGCTAAAAAATCTGCTGTGCTATTCCAGGCAACACACATAATAAAATCTGCTTCTTTTGTTCCATCTTTTTTCTTTGGTCTATCTACAGCAATTGTAAATCCACAAACACTGTGTCCGTTTGGAGTCTGTTTAATCTGCACATCTTTGCAGATTCTTCCTGTAAGTACTACATTATTAATCATTGTTAATATATTCTTCCTTTCATAATTTCTTTGATTTACTCAACCTTAAATCACACGGAAGACAATAATCTTTTCTTGAATTTTTACTAAATTCAAGAATACATTTACCATCAGCGTTTTCATAACGAACACCATCTTTACTTATAACTAACGTAGTAGCAATTTTAGCTCTTTCCTGCGCAATTGCGCCTTTTAGCTTCTTTAATGTTTCTTTACGTATTTTCTTTCTACTCGAAGAAAAACCTTTGTATAGTTCTTCCAAAAATTCAATTGTGTATGGATTCATAATCCAAGCTCCTCTAATGAATAATGTTTGCCTAAACGCATACCTTTGTACATTGTACCTATTTCAAACAGCGGTAAGTCAATAACTTCTTCACTTAGTTCTGATGAAAGAGATTCTGCATAAATCCTAATGTAATAAAAACCTCTATCACCACTTAGTTTGCAAATATCTGTAACATTCGCTTTAAAGGGTTTGATAATTGCCCTCAGATACTTTTTTTCAGCTTTATCTAAAACCGGTTCTTTATAAGGTTGAGCCATCCAGTCTAAAATGTCGTCCGTAGAAAGAAAGTTATCACTTTCATCACCGATTTTTATATTTTCATCAAGATTTTCTTTGATTTTTACAGATAACCCCCATGAGTCACAAAAATGTGAAATAAACATTTTCTTTAATTCCTCTTTGTAATGCTCTAAGTTTGTTTCTTTATTCATATCTATTTTCCTTTCAATTATTATTCATTTTTTCAATTATATAATCTACTGAATCTTTAATTACGCCTTCTACATTTTGGATATTTTCTGTTGTAACTTGCGAAGAAATAATCATTTGATAACATGTTTCTTTATCTGGAGTGAAAACAAATAAAGTAAAAAACACAATAATGCTTAAACCTATTTTTTTAAAAACTGATGTTAAATTTTTTATATCTTTGTCGCTTACTTCGTCATAACCGTCGCTAGATTTGAAGTAGGCATACGCGAAAAGAGATACTACGGATGAAACACCCAAAATAAACAAAGCAAACGATGCTAAGAACCTGATGTTGTCAGACACTTTCGCAAAATAAAATATCCATGGATTTACTACAGGTTTCATAATTATAGTCCAAGCTCCTCTAATGAATAGGATTTAAGCAATTTCATACCTTTGTACATTGTGCCTTTCTTAAAACAAGGAAGCCCAATCACCTCACGATAAGAGCTGTCATATTTTCTAACAACAACATAAATGCGATTACCGCCAGTACAGTTATATAAAAATATTGATTCCACTCTATTTCTGAATGGTTTAATAAAATTAGAAAGATATTCTTTCTCAACCTTATCCAGAATCGGTTCTTCATAATGCTGAGCCATCCAGTCTAAAATGTCTTCTATATAATAATTATTACAAGTTCTAAGGCTCATATTTTTATCAAGTTTGTTTGCAATTTTGCTAGCCACACTCACTGGATGAGCACCGTCAGTAATAAAAATCTTTTTCAGCTCTTCTTTGTAATGTTCTAAATTTGTTTCTTTTTTTACTTCATTGTTCATATTTTTCACCATTAAGGCGGCCTTTCTTTCCGCCTTCACAAACCAGTAATGAAACTACTGGTCAATCTTGCC
>CAKVLT010000005.1 GCA_934757945.1 uncultured Bulleidia sp.
TTCCCATATAAAAATCCCACCTTTGTAGTTTCACATCGATGGGATAATTTTAATTATTTCGTGTGTCTACCTCGGTGAGATTATATCATGTCATCTGCTTTTACTGACTTTTGAGAATGTGTATATATTCCTGCTGTATTAAGACCATGACTTCTGTATTGTCTTTGTAGTAATCCATCAGGGCATCCAGTACTTTGTACCTTAGTTCCTTGTTGGGACAGGTTGCGATAATCTTACGAATCAGCTGTGTAGATTTTTTTCTGTTCTTTGACAGAGCATAATATACCAGTTCTATGAAGTCTCTGTAGTATATGGATGTAATACCTGAGGTCAAAACTTCTTCACAGTACTTCAGGCACATATCTTTTTCACCTGAGTACAATAAAGCAATAACTTTATGCAGTTTGCCAAGTTCAAATTCAGGATCCAGTGTCAATACACAGTTGGCATAATAGAGGCCTTCTGCATACATATGATTACGTATATAACATATACTCAGTTTAGACAGTACTCTTACCTGGAAGTAGATATCTTTATGGTCTATATGCTGTAAAAAATGTATGTACTTCCTTTGGGCTCCTTCAAAGTTACCCATTAAAGAATGACAATCTGCTATCGTCAGCATCAGATGTTTTGTTCTTCTGAAATAGGTGGTTCTGCTTAAGATGTCAAAAGCTCTTTTGGCAAAAACATACGATCTGAATCCATCTGTCATATGCAGGTAAATCATGCTTTTTTCCTGGTGTATTAAAGCTAACAGATTAGATTGAGCCACATCTCCTTCCAGAAAAGCTTCCACATTATCCAGAATATCCAGTGCTTCCTGCAACTTGCCCAGGTTAAAGGCATTTTCTGCCTGGAAGAGGATAAAGAAGATATATTCTTCTTTGGTGTAGAGTTTCTTATATCTGGTAATGAGTGCACGAAGTTCTTCTGTTTCCTTTTGTGGTTTTCTATGACTGACACATTCAAAGTATCGTAGTAATTGATAGTGAAAGTATCCCGGAGACTGTTTTAAGATGTGAGAGTCTGTAAAGAACTTTTCAAATAACAAGTTGATTCTTTCATAATTCAGATTTAAATACGCATCTATAAATTCCTGTATGGCCAGTTTGCACAGGATATAGGAATGTTCATCATTATGAAACTCTGTGCCTGCAAAGGCAGTCAGTGTATCAATGAGTTCTGATGTGATTCTGGTTTTCCCATTAGCAACCTTACTGAGTAATCCCTTATTGATATTTAAAGACTGTGACACAAAGTTTAAAGACATGTTCTCTTTCAGACACATGTGCTGCAGGTAGGCGCCGACTATTTTTCTGTATTCCTTTTCTGTATAGGAATCAGGGAAGATTTCATAGAATTCTTCATATTCTTTCATATGCTTAAGTATACCCTGATTACTTGACCTCTATAAAGCATGCATTGCGGAAAGAATAGGCATATACAGTCAGTGTATGAAGAGGGAATAGAATTTCCAGTGCACGTTTATACGTGAGTAACTGGTCTTTGTATCTTTGAAGAATGACTTCTTTTGTGGCATTGTCTGTTTTAAAGTCAATCAGGATTACCTGGGAATCATCATAAGCCACAAAGTCCATGGAACCTTTAATGGTTGTGTTGTTCTGTCTGTCTATGACAAAGAAACTCTTTTCTTTTTCTATTGTTTTCAAAAGACATGTCTGATAGATGTCGCTTTGGGCAAAGTGAAGCAGTTTTTCTTTATCTGAAGAAGATACAGGCAGGTCTTTTAAGGTATCTTTTGTCCAGGTGGTATCTGGTAAATGTTCAATGGTTTCATGGATGGTAGTTCCATAAGAGGTGCTGTGAATATTCTGCATGTCCAAAGAAGGAATGGAGGTAAACTCTGTTTCACTTGGAGTGATTATCTCCGGTAGTACCTCTGTAACAGGATAGACTGGTAAAACATCTGTGTATCTCTCTGTTTTTAATGGTAAAGGTTCAATGTCTGTTAAACAGGTATGTTCTATGTGGAATAATGGGCCTTCTTCCATGGCAGAAAGAATGAGACCACTCATCCCTTTACGCAAATTGATACTTCCACGGGATAAAGAGACAGGTGTTTTGAGTCTTGAAGCATCTTCTACAATATAGACTCTCTGTACAGCTCTTGTTAAGGCTACATAAAGAACTCTTGTAAATTCTTCCAGATCTTCAAGATTGGCTGTATGAGAGATGGCCAGTGAGTATACGGTTTCTCTTTTGACTCTGTAGTTTAAATCTATATGTTTTAATCCCAGATAGAGATCATCATGAATCTGTACTAAAGAGGAACTGTCTTTATCTGTATTCTGGTTATCAGAGAATAAGAAGACAATCTGGTATTGTAATCCTTTGGATTGATGGATGGTAACGACTCTTACAAGATCATCCTGTTTTCCTTTGGAAACAGCTTCGGAGCTTTTTTCATCTGTACCAGTTTCTAAAAACACCTTTAAAGCATATAGATCTTCAATATTGGAGTTCTGTATTTTCTGCATCAGGAAATCAAAGTTGGTCTGGGCATTGTCATCCAGGGCATTGTAATACTGATGCATAAAAGCTAATTTTTCTAAGAACTGTATACTGCCTTGTTTATCCGCAATTTCTTTCAGCTGCTGCAATTCTTCTAAGATAACTGGATATTCCTGGTGAATACCTTTATATATGGACCCATGATGTACTTTTAAAAGACTTAAGGTTTCATCATCAAACCTGTATAAAGGACTGGTTAAAGTGGTGACTAAGGCGACAGGGTCACACGGGTCCAGCATAGTTTTGACAATATGCAGAATATCTGTACATAAAGTGGAATTGAAGAATCCCTGACGTGTATCAATATCATAAGGAATGTGATACGTATCAAAGGCAGTTTTTAAAGCAAGTTTGTTATTGTGATTTCTTGTCAGTACAGCCATGTCACTAAAGGAGAAACCATCGTTATGTAAACGTATGATCTGCTGTGCAATCCAGGTGGCTTTTAAGGAAGCAGAGGTTCTTTTTTTATCGTCTTCTGCTTTTTCTACACAGGCAAAAACAGCAGGATAGAAATTTTCTTTCTGTTTGTCAGTGCCGATTTCCTGATAGTCATCTTCAAGATACGTATCTTTACATCCTTCAATATTCATCAGTTTTGAAAACAGGGTGTTATTAAAATCCACAACACAGGATCTGGATCTGAAGTTGTGTTTTAAATGAATACAATGCTGGTTTTCATCCTGCATCATGTTTTGCATTAAAGATGGTTTTGCCTGACGGAATCTGTAAATAGACTGTTTGACATCGCCTACTCTGAAAAC
The DNA here is from genome assembly GCA_934757945.1 of uncultured Bulleidia sp. Classification (GTDB taxonomy): domain Bacteria; phylum Bacillota_I; class Bacilli_A; order Erysipelotrichales; family Erysipelotrichaceae; genus Bulleidia. The sequence continues at coordinate 3,300 of CAKVLT010000005.1, forward strand.
ATTATGTCCGTTGGAAATCAGTTCGATGATGGCATTCTGTAAGACACTTGTATCCTGGAATTCATCCACCATGATTTCATCATAAGATCCTTGTAATACTTTGGCTACTTCATAGTCATTGGCCTGTAAGATGTCCAGTAAGAATCTTTCCATGTCTGTAAAGTCTATGGCTTTTTCTTTTAACTTGCTTTGAGCAAACAGAGTCTGACATCTATTGGCAAGATCCAATAAGGTATGGGCATAAGGTATAAGCTCATTACAATCCTGTACCAGTACCTGTTCACTGCAGGAAGTGGCGCAAAGTTCTTTCACCATGGAAGACACTTTTTTGACCAGGTCCGTATAGGCAAGAGCTTTATTGAAAGTAGAAGGGATGGAGTTTAGAAGATATTCCAGAGATCCCAGGAACAGAGGATAATTCTGCTCATCAAGACTTTGCTGTGTGTTGACTAAATTGTTATAGAAAGGTGGAAGCTGATCTGAATGTTTCTGGTCACATTCCACTGAGGCAACCTGCATTTCCTGTACAAGCTGAAAAATGGTTTCCAACTGTAATTTTTTTTCATCAAAGAAGGCATGTAAAATGTCAGAATCGATTTCTTTCAGGTGTCGTACAGGATGGTATTTCGCTTTGGCATTTGTATAGAACTCCTGTACGTTGAAACAGCTGTTAGCGTGATTCTGAATAGAAAGAATGGTGCTTTCCAAAGCAGAGTAATCTTCACTTCTTGCGGAAAAGTAAGTGACAAGATTTTCTGTTTCTTCTTTTCTTTCCTCATAGAATTCCTGTAATGCCTGTAAGAAAGCCATATGCTGTAATCTTGAAGAAGACCCTGCATCCAGAATCTGTGTGGCAGTGATGGGGTCAAGACCTATGACGGTGTAATATTTCTTTACCAGTTTTAAACAGTAGGAGTCTATGGTCAGAATATCCGCGTCTTCCAGTGCGACAATCTGCTCCTGAATGTAGGCTTTCTTGCTTTCTGTACAGTGCAGCAGTTCTTCCTGAAAGCTTTTGGATAATCGTGCTTTCATTTCTTCTGCAGCTGCTTTAGTGAAAGTAAGGGCAACAATTCTTTGAATCGGGACTTCATCGTTTAAACATCTTTTGACAAGGCGTGCAACAAGCACACTGGTTTTCCCTGCACCTGCAGAGGCAGATACCAGGATATTGGTGTTGATGGTGTCACGGGCTTCCTGTTGCTGAAGGTCTAAAGCCATACTCAGTTGTCCTCCTTTCTTTGGGCAATACTTTTTGCAGAATACATTTCCCCATGGTATCTGCAGATGGACTTATAGTTACAGAAGGTACAGGCACCTTCTGTTGGATGTACTTCTATACATCCTGTGGAGACATTCACAAAGAAGAATTCATAGACTTCTTTAAGAATTTCCTTCACACTTTCAAAATCAGGATAGTTTTTATGACTTCCATGGTTGATGTGCTTTTCATCATCATCCAGTTCTGTCAGCCTTTCTGTAAAGGTCCATCCGGACAGGCGCTGTTTTTTCTGCTTTTCTGATTGAAGAATCTGTTCTTCAGGGTCAATGTAACTCACTTCTGCTTTTTTCCCTCTTCCTGTTTTTTTGACAGCTTCTATTTCCAGCGTTTCTTCTTTCAGGGAATAGTAATAGGCACCAGCTGGTGTCAGGTGTGTCAGTTCTTCGGCAATGGTTAAATAGGAAAGTAACTGTAAACAGGTACCCTGTTCCAGCTTGGATTGTGTGATGGAGTGAGGAGAGGATTTATAGTCAATCACACGTACACTGTCCTGAGCATGTATGTCCATTCTGTCAATAATGCCTTTTAACTGCACATGTGTGGAAATGGGATGCAGGAAGTGATGCTCTGTAGCATACGGTACATAAGAAGTATGCTTTTCAAAGTCACTCAGAAATCTTAAAGCTTTCATTAATCCCCGTAACATCCGTTTCCTGGATAGTGTATACAGAATGGTGTTTTCGGGGTGACAGTGTATTAAGGCATCAAAAGAAGGAGAAATCAGAGCTTCTACTTCCTCTTCAGAGATGTTTGCATACTCTTTTCCAAGTGTATTGACTGCCTGTTCCAGTACGGCATGTTGAAGAGTGCCGGTAAGTTTTGTGTCTAAGTCCGGATATTCTTTGGGTGATAGTTTTAACCCGCTTTGAAGAAACCAGGAATATGGACACTGGAACCATTTTTCAATGGTGGAAATGGAACCGGTGATGGTATTGTTGTCGATATAGAGACTTTCAGCAGTGGCAGAAGAAATGGCATGATTTGTCTGCTGGAAAGGCCTGGTTCTTTCCAAAGGCCATAAAGTATCTGAGTGCATGATGGCAGCCGGCTGGATTTCTCTTCCTTCATAGTCATTGGTATAACAGGAATACTGCAAGACAGAAGCACCATTACCAATCCAGGATAAAGAGTCTGTATATTCTGCATATCTTTGAGACAGAGAAGGATAGTGTTGTATTTTAGCAAGATACTGTTCATCAAACAGACCTGATGCTGTTTGAAAGCCTGGATAGCTTGTACTTGTACACCCAACAACATATCTGTGAGTGGAGGCAGGGACCGGATGCTGTAAGTCGGTGACGATGACTTTATCTGTAGATAACACAAAGGAAGAAGAGGTTGTGGTATCAAGATAGGCACATAAGAAAATCAGATCCTCTTTTGTGTGAATGAAAGGTAAAGCGTTCTGTAATTGTCTGCGTAAGGACAGCATCTGCTGTAAATATGGTTTTTCTGCACAATACGGATGTTTACGAAGAATATCAAACACAACAGATACCTTTTCTCTGTAAGGTACTGTGGCATACAGCTGTTCAAGACATGGCTGGATACGTTCAAAATACTGTTTCAGTTTTTTATCTAAAACAGCATATAGTTTTGTATAAGAAGCTAAAGAATCTATATCCTGAATATACGGGACAATGGAGTCAGGTGCTGTGGCAGAAGTTAATAAAGATCCCAGCTGTTCAAAACAATCACTGTCTAATTGTACAGGAAATGCATTCTGTGTGATGGCGGCATATAACGTGTCACTGTTTTCCTGTACTGAAGCTTTCAGCAGAACAGTAAACAGTCTGTACATTTTAGGTAATATATCCTGTTTTACACAGGTATAAGGAATGTGGTATCTTGCAAAAACAGACTGCAGGACAGGTAACTGATTAGAAGGGTCACATAAGACAATGGTGGTGTCTTCTGTATGGGAACATATTTCCTGGGCAATACTTTCTATTTCTTTTCTTGGATTTAAGGCATGATGAAAGTCTGTATGTACTGGAGTACAGTCTTTTTCATAAAAAGGGAAAGACTTCTTTAACTGTGCATACAGCTGATAGTGATAGCTGTCAGAGGGGAAATAGGGTGTTAACAGAACATCTTCTACTGTATCCGGTGATACAAAAGAAGGAAGAGGTAAGTCTAAAGCAACTTCTATAATGGACTGTAATTCCTTTTCGCTGACTGTGCTGCATGGTAATTCTTCTGATGAAATACCATACAGTACACATTGCTTTGCCATCTGTAATACTTCATTGCAGAAAGCAGGATAGATAAACATTTTTCCATAGACAGGAAAGGAATCTTTGAGTGCACACAGGTTCTGAGATACATTCAGTAACAATGGCAAATCTTCACAGGCACTGTCTTTAAAGTAAGTAGAATACGTGGTGAAGTTATGAGGAATAGTTTTTGATTGCAGAGCAGCTTTCATCTGTAAAATGTCTGCATAACAGGATTGCGCAAGTATTGTTTTCATAGTGTGTATATTATACCATCTCAAAAAGAGTGATTAAGAGTGTTTGACTGCATATATGAAGAGAGTAAATATGGTATAATCTTGTCTGTATTACACAGAGGGATAGTATGAAAAAAAGTGGATGGAATTTATTTGGAACATTAATCCTTGCAATGATATTTGGATCAATGATTATAGACAATTTATTACCGATTATTGTAGGACTTGCAGTGATTGGGGCTATTGGAGTGTTATCCGGTAAGTACAGTGATTCTCGTTCTGCCTCCACCGGCACAAGAAGGACAACCTATACTGCAGGCAGAAGAAGAGATATCTCTGCCAGTGATGAAGCACGAGTCAATGTGTATCTGAGAAAGTATTTTCAGCTTCATGACAGATTGCAGATTTCTGAACAGATTTCTTTACAGTTAAAATCCAGTAATGGTACACCGTTAAGTAATCTTGAAGTCTATGAGAATGGAAGATATGTATGTGGCTTTGATGCCTTCCGTAACAGATATCCTGGCACTTACAGTTCTATCTTAAAAGAACTGATACGTTTATCTGCACAACCTGTAGAAGAACCTGAGACAGTGATTGATGCCGAAGTGACAGAACATACAGAAGAAACTCCAAAGAAGAAGGGAAAAGATTCTCAGTATTACATGGAGACGATTGCTGCTTTGAATGTCAATATTCCTGATGAGGAAATCAGTAATGGTCTGTATGAGACAACGGCTTTATTGAAACAGATTCATGATCTGGAAGAGAGATTTCCTGATTCTAAAGATAAATTAGATAAGTTATATGAGTACTATCTTCCTATTCTGACACGTATTTTAAAACAGTATGAAAATCTGCAGAATGCAAAAACAGATCCAAGTTACGAGGATACCAAAGAAAAGCTGAAGAAGACTATTGGTCTTATCAATGAAGCGATGAAAACCATCATTTCCGGCATGACAGACAGAGATTTTATTAACCTGAGTGCAGATATGTCTACTCTGGAAGCAGTATTACAGAAAGATGGTCTTGCCCAGCAACGTCCTTTTGAACAGAGGAGTGAGGGAGGAAATGGTCATGCGTGATCGTGATGAAGAAAAAAGAAAACTCTGGAATGAGGTCATGAACAAAAAAAGAGATCTCTCTGATGAAGAGGTCAGGCTTGTTCTGGAACCGGAAGACACAAAAAAAGACAGTTCTCCTTCTATGACACAGTCTGTATTAAATGCTGCAGACAGTGCATTGGATAAGCTCAATGATATTTTGAAGAAACAGAAGGAAGATCTTTTAGCTATGAATAAAGAGCTGAAAGAGAAAAAGGCAAAGGCCTCCATTGATGCGGACCTTGAAGAACTGAACTCTTCTCTGGAAATGGATTTTGGTACAAAACCGGAAGAAAAGAAACCTTCTGTAGATGTAAAAGAAGCTTTTGTAAAGGCAAAAGAGACTTTGGATACCACCTATCAGAAAGAAGAACTGGAACAGTTGATGGATGCCTTTAAAAGACCCTTTGTCATGGGAAAACCGGAAGTAGGTCCTTTAAATGTCATTCTTGTAAGAGGTCCCCATGGAAGTGGAAGACATGATGCTGTACAGAAAATAGTTTCTACTTTGTACAATGCCCGTATCTTACAGAGTAAAGATGTGTATACCCTGGATATGAGCAGATATACCAATGGTTCCCAGGAACAGATTTTCTTACAGGATCTGTACCAGGCGTTACTTGGACAGGGAGAAGTATTGTGTTTTGAAAACTTCGGGCAGTCCTTTCCATCCTTTTTAAATATGATTTCTTCTTTAAGTACAAAGGGAAGCTTTGTCTTAAATAAAAGATATGTGTTAAATAAAGGAATCTTAGTGGAAAATCAGACAGGTCTTGTGACAAACAGTATTGCGTCCATGGAATGTCATAATAAGTTCTTTATCTTTATTACAGAAGGCAAGGAATCTTCTGTACAGGATGCCTTTGGAGCAGGGTTTGTTCAGAATATTCTGGATAAGATTGTTTTCAATGCCTTTAATGAAGAAGAAATTGAAGCTTTATTACAGCAGGAACAAAAAGATCTTGTCGAAGAATGCAAAGAAAGATTACAGATAGAGGTGTCTTTTTCTGAAGGAGTCTTATCCTGGGTGAAGAGCAGTTATGATAAAACACAGGGTAAAGATGGTGTAGACAGTGTGTTCCGTGATTTCTTTATCTGTCTGTCTCAGGCAAAACTGCAACAGGATACTCTGGAAAAGGTACAGATTGTCATTGAAGACAATGTGCCATATGGTATCAGTGGTGAAACTAAGACTGTCTTAACAAGAGTCAAGTCGGATAAGGAAGAACTGGAAGCGATTGAAAAAGAACTGGATGGCATTGTAGGCCTTACAGAAGTAAAAGAGTATATCTCTTCTTTACAGGCGCATATGCAGCTGAATGAGAAAAGACGTGCACAGGGTTTGAAGGTGGCAGATGTGTCCAAACATATGATCTTTACAGGAAATCCTGGTACGGGTAAAACCACTATTGCAAGATTGCTTTCAAGATATATGAAAGCCATTCATGCACTGAGTCAGGGACAGCTGGTAGAAGTGACACGTGCAGATCTTGTGGCACAGTATGTAGGACAGACGGCACCGTTAACTATGTCTGTTATCAAGAGTGCTATTGGTGGTGTGTTATTTATAGATGAAGCGTATTCTTTATATAGAGGTAAGGAAGACAGCTTTGGATTAGAAGCTATTGATACACTTGTCAAAGCAATGGAAGATAACCGTGATAATCTGATTGTGATTCTTGCGGGATACAAAAAGGAAATGGCAACTTTCCTGGAGGCTAACTCCGGGTTGAAATCCAGATTTCCAAATACTATTTACTTCCCGGATTATACCGGAGAAGAACTTGTGAAAATTGCTCAGATTCAGGCAAAGAGTAAGGGGTATATCATCAGTGAAGAAGCGATGGAACCATTACAGAAGTACTTTGAAAAAGTACAGGCCACAAGGGCAAGTGAAGCAGGTAACGGAAGATTTGCAAGAAATGTGATTGAAGATGCGATATTAAAACAGGCGCAGAGACTGTTGAAAGAACAGGATTCTCCACTGGATGTTCTTCAGTTACAGGACTTTTCAATACAGGAGTGATTCTACACTCCTTTTCTTAACAAATAAGGTATTTCTAACTTGATAGTTTACTGATAGAATTGTGTGTACGGGAGTTGTGTATGTTAAAGACGTTGAAAAAAATAGCGGGTGTGTTAAGTGTTGGGCTAATGGCCATATCTCCATTAAGTGTATATGCAGAAGAACAGGATTCTGTCATTCGTATCTTATTTACGGGAAATCTGAGAAATCATCTTGATTCTACAAAGCAAAGAGATGCAAGTACTAAGGAACTGTTATCTGTTGGAGGGTATGACCGTCTGTATACAACGTTACAGGCAGAAACAACAGAGTCTACTTTAAAAATAGATATGGGTAACTACTCCACAGGCAGTGGCATTTATGACTGCCTGTATGATTCTGCTGAGAGTTATACCTTATTACATAAGATGGGATATGACTGTGTCGGTACAGGTGAAAGAGAACTTGCCTATGGAACAGACAGATTTATTTCCATGGTCAGCAGTACAGAAGAAAAGCCGGAAGTGGTAGCTTCCAATCTGTCAGGATATGACAATACCTCCACAATCATTGAAAAAGGTGGAAAACAGTTTGGTATCTTTTCTGTGATTTCTAAAACACATGCCCTGGTATTAGGGGAGGATGTGCTGGAGAATGAAAAAGAATCTGCAGAAAAAGCTATCAGAGAGCTGAAAGATGCGGACTATACCATCTGTTTATATGATGGAACTCTTGAAGAAGGCAAACAGCTTGTAGAAGATGTGGATGGTATTTCTCTTGTGTTATGTGCAGGAGAAATTGATACTAAAGAGAAAGTGGAAAAAGTAAAGGATACGTTACTTGTGACAGGTGGTGCGTATGGACAGACTGTTGGAAGACTGGATCTGTATGGAGAAACTTTAAAATTAAAGAATTATGAAGTGCTGGAAGTAAATGGCGAAAGTAATGAGACGATGCGTGCTATTGTGAATGCCTATACAGACCAGGCACAAAGTGCACTGGGTGTAAAACTGGATACACTGGCAGGGCATGTACAGATAGATATGGATGATCCACTGCTGGCAGATATGTCCGTCTCCAACACAAAAACACAGGATATGGTTTTGGATGCCTATGCGGACACGTATACGTATCACGCAGATCACCAGGGTTCTTTTGCTATAGCCGTCAGTAACAAGTACAGTTTTAAAGGTGGTATCTATGAAGGGGATATTCGTCTGAAAGAACTGTATGACTGTGCGGATATTGGGTCAGATGACATTTTATATACAGCATATATTCAGGGATATGATGTGAAACGTTTATGCGAACTGGATCATATGTACGGAGATTTAAATCCTTTATTCAAGATGGCCTTTTCAGGTGTGAAGTATACGTATCTTGATAAAAGAACAAAATACAATACTGTTAAAGATGTGTATGTGGAAGAGTCCCGTGGATACTGGGCTAAGATGGATAATGACAAGTATTATCCGATTGTATTTACGGATTCCTTCATGAAGGTTTTACATGCCAGCAGTATTGTGGAAGATGGTATCTTACAGGTAAGACTCTATAAAAGCTCTACAGGTGAAGGAGAAGTTACAGATTCTCTGGAAGATTGTGTGATGAAAGACAGTCATGACAATATCCTTACCTGTATGTCTTCTATTAAAGATTTTATTCAGAATGCCAAAAGAAACAGTTATGCACAACATGACATCACCAGTGCCTATAGTCAGAAAGACACATGCAGAACACAGGAAAAACTGACCTTGATGAACCTTATCAGCAACCCAAGTGAATATGCTTTCCACAGTTATGTGTACTATGGGAAAGCAGCTGCTGTCATCATTATCGGGCTGATGATATTTACTGCTGTATGGAACAGATGTCATCCTAATAGAAAAGGATAATTGTGGTATACTACAAGCAAAGAAAGCGATGGAAAATAAAGTATGACAGACACAAATGAAACAAAGGTACAGGCTCAAAGTGAAGCACAGGTACAGGAAGAACCTGCTATTCAGCTGACACTGACTCCTGAAGAAAAGAAACAGGAGAATGAAGCACAGTTAAAGGCTCTGGAAGAAGAACAGAATGCAAAGATGGAAGCTGTTGCCAAAGATATTTATAATGAGGCAAAGCTGAGTGATGCTGAAAAGAAGATGGTAGAGGATTTCTCTCAAAAGATTGATATCACAGAAGCAAACATTGTTTTGCAGTATGGTTCTGAAGCACAGAAAAAGATTTCTGATTTCTCTGATACTGCACTGGATAATGTAAAGACAAAAGATCTTGGAGAAGTAGGTACTTTATTAAGTAATCTTGTTGTAGAACTGAAGGGCTTTGATGAAAAGGAAAATGATAAAGGATTCCTTGGTATCTTTAAGAAAGCCGGTAATAAAGTAGAATCTCTGAAAGCAAAATATGATAAGACAGAGGTCAATGTCAACAAGATTGCCAATGTTCTGGAAGACCATCAGATTCAGTTATTAAAAGATATTGCCTTACTGGATCAGCTGTATGATCGTAATCAGACAAACTGTAAAGAACTGACCATGTATATCATTGCAGGTAAGAAGAAACTTGAAAAAGTGCGTAATGAAGATCTTCCTGCATTACAGGCAAAGGCAAAGGAAAGTGGGCTGGCAGAAGATGCGCAGGCTGCCAATGATTTACAGAATGCCTGTGACAGATTTGAAAAGAAGCTGTACGATCTGGAACTGACAAGACAGGTATCCATTCAGATGGCACCACAGATTCGTCTTGTACAGAATAACGATACACTGATGACTGAAAAGATTCAGTCCACACTGGTGAATACGATTCCTTTATGGAAGAACCAGATGGTATTGGCTCTTGGAGTATATCATTCCAGGGAAGCTATGCAGGCTGAAAGAGAAGTTAACAATATGACCAATGAACTTCTCAAGAAGAATGCTGAGACATTACATCAGGCTACTGTGGAAACTGCTAAAGAATCTGAAAGAGGTATTGTGGATCTTGAAACATTACAGCATACCAATCAGGAACTCATTGCCACATTGGATGAAGTATTACAGATTCAGAAGGAAGGTCATGCAAAACGTGCAGAAGCAGAAAAAGAACTGGCACGTATTGAAAGTGAACTGCACAACAAACTGCTGGAAATTAACAGATAAACTGAGTAATATTCTCATTTCCATGTACAATATCTGATTGTGGTTGATTTGCAATATCGAGGAACTACTTGCTTGAAAAATGAATAAACCACATGGAAATAACATTGAAATACTTTGAGAAACTGAATAGCAGGCTTTCGTCTTTTATGGGTAATTTACCGTAAAAGGAAGAGCCTGCTATTTAAGTATTGATTTGTGTGATTTACACAGTAACATGTTTGAATGTATAACTGTTTTAAGGAGGACAAAATTATGAATGAATTTCCCGAAAAGGATTGGAAACTGTTTCGTAGAAAGATAGCTGTATGGCAAAATGCTTACATAGATAAACTGAATAAAGAATATATTGAAATACTAAATGGTAATGAAACTCCAGCAGAAAAGTTCTGGAAGCTTGAGAAAAGGATTAATGAGAATAAAAAAGATTGTGGTGTGCAATGTGAAATGACCAGATCAAAACAGATATTCATTATGCTTGACCTGTTGAATGAAGGAGCAATTACCATAGATGATCTTGAAGAATTCAGCGATGATTTGAAAGAAACTATACAGTATTATTATCACCGATAGACAGCAGGAGGTGTGCAGGTATGCGAGATTCCATAGAAAACATATCCCAACTGCAGAAACAGTTAAATGAGTTGCAATTGGAAAATCAACTATTAAAAAATATATTGGATAGAGCGGGATTGTCATATCATAAGGAATTGTCGGCATTCAGGCAAACTGATGAGAAAGAAACGTATGATCCTCAACAGGGAAAAAGAATCATTCATCCACAGGTGATAACCGAAACCATGGCAAATCAGTTTTTTTACATGTTTTGGGGAAGACAGGATGCTTACGCTAAACGCAGTGTTAATAAAGAATCTGGAAAAGTTGCCTATTATCCTCAATGCAATAATTTTTGGTCGAATGTATGTCATAAGAAAAGAAAAGATGGTGTAAAGTGTAAGGATTGCAAAGCCAGGTCTTATAAAAGATTAACAAAAAAAGACATATTAAATCATTTGCAGGGAAACGCGTATAATGCGTCAGATGTTATAGGTATTTATCCTCTTCTTACTAATGGGACATGCAGATTTATGGTATTTGATTTCGACAATCACGATAAGGGTGCAGAAGAAAAAGACTTTGTGCAATGTGATGATACATGGATTGAAGAAGTTGAGGCATTAAGAGAAATTTGCGTGTTAAATGGTTTAGATCCACTAATAGAACGTTCAAGGTCTGGAAGAGGTGCACATGTATGGATTTTTTTTGATAGACCAATAGCTGCATCATTAGTGAGAAAGTTTGGGTTTGCGTTATTAGAAAAAGGCGCAGAACAGGTGAATTTAAAGTCGTTTAAATACTATGACAGAATGTTGCCGACACAAGATTCATTGCCAGATGACGGTGCTGTTGGAAATCTTATTGCATTACCTTTGCAGGGACAAGCATTACGAGATGGAAACAGTGCATTTGTAGATGGGAACTGGAATGCCTATCCTAATCAATGGAAGATTTTATTTAGTAAACCTAGATTATCACAGGAGTTTCTTGAAGAAAAAATAAAAGAATGGGCAAATCCAATAGATACTATTATTGCTGATGCTGGTGAGAGTGAGAGGGAAAAGCCGTGGGCAAGGATGCAACAATTTAATAAAAGCGATGTTGAAGGAAAACTGCATATTACATTGTCAAACGGTATATATGTGGATACTACAAATTTGAAAGTATCTATGCAAAACAGAATTCGAAGAATGGCGGCAATCAATAATCCAAATTTTTATAAAAACCAGGCAATAGGTACATCTAATTATGATACACCAAGATGGATTTATCTTGGAAAAGACTATTTGAGTGGGTATATACAGATACCAAGAGGACTGCAGGAAGAATTGTTGAAAAATGCAAAGCAGGCAGATATTGAGTATGAAATTGAAGATGAGCGCCAACAGGGGAGAAGTATCGATGTTAATTTTCAAGGAAAATTGCGAGTTGAACAGGATAAGGCGTTAAAAGAATTAACTAAGCATGATAACGGAATACTATATGCTGCAACTGCATTTGGTAAAACTGTAGTCAGTAGTGCATTAATTGCCCAAAAGAGGGTGAATGCACTGATTATACTTGAGTCCTCTGCACTTATGGAGCAATGGAAAGAGGCGCTGGATAAGTTTTTAGATATCAATGAGGAATTTCCAACATATGAGACTAAGACTGGGAAAATAAAAACAAGGAAAAGTCTGATTGGAACATTACAGGGTGCACATGATTCCATGACTGGAATCATAGATATTGCAATGGCAGGCTCATTGTGTAAAAAGGGTGAATATCATAAGTTACTGAGTCGATATGGTCTTGTGTTAATTGATGAGTGCCATCATTCTGCTTCTGAAACAATAGCAAATGTTTTAAAAGAAGTGAAAGCCAAGTACGTATATGGAGTGACAGCAACTCCTAAAAGAGGAGATGGATTGGAAAAAATAAATTATATGTTAATTGGCCCTATAAGGTATAGCTATACATCAAAGGAAAAAGCTAAAGAGCAAGGAATACAGCATCTTGTTTATCCACGCTTCACAAGAACTGTTTCGCCATTAGGTGTAATCAGTAGTAAGATGCATCCTAATGAAGCATATGAGATTATTCATAATAATGACAGTAGGGATGAACAGATTGTTGATGATGTGAAGAACTGTGTGGCCGCAGGGCGCACCCCGGTGGTTTTATCGAGATATAGAGATCATTCGAGAAAATTGTATGAATGTTTAAAAAGTTGTGCTGATCACGTTTTTTTAATGACAGGTAACAATTCTAAGAAAGAACATAGAAACATTCTGGAGCAAATGCATCAGGTCAAAAATGAAGAATCAATGGTATTAGTGGCAACAGGTTCACTGGTAGGAGAAGGCTTTGATTTTCCAAGGCTGGATACACTTTTTTTAGCAACACCGGTGTCATTTCGTGGTGTAGTTGAACAATATGCAGGGAGATTGAATCGCGATTATGCAGGCAAAGAAAATGTGATTATTTACGACTATGTGGATACGCATATTCCAATGTTTGACAATATGTATATGAAACGGCTGAAAGCATATAAGCAAATTGGCTATGAGATTGCCAGTGGATTACAGATAGATAAACAAATGGTTAATGCAATATATGATGGTGAGAATTATAGTGAAAACTATCATTCAGATTTACTGGCGGCCAATAAGAACATTATTATTTCAAGCCCTGTCATCAGTGGCCCTAAGGTTTATGAATTGATGAGTATGTTAAAAGAAAAGCAAGTGGCAGGGGTAAGGATTACTATAGTCACGTGGTCCCCAGATTCCTATAGCTTTGGTGATTCAACATATTGGATGAAGTTGCATGAAGAAATGCGTCAGGCAGGATTTTATATTAAAACGGTAGAAGAATACTGTAATCGGTTTGCTGTTATTGATCAGGAACTTGTTTGGTATGGGAATACTAATTTACTTGCCAAGGATGAGTTTGATGATAGCGTTATGAGAATCAAGAATAAAGATGTAGCAAGTGAATTGATGGAGATTACTTTTGGGAATGACAATAGAGACAAGTAAAACTAGTATTTAACGTTTACTCCTAGTGAATTTTATACACCCTTAACTTTGCAGAATTTGTATAACTCTAATTAAAACTTAAAAAGTTGAAAAATTGCGTATTTATCGCATATTTCGTAAGCGTCAAATATAACTCGTCTTTAAAAGATCAAGATGAGTACTTACACATACATAGTACTATCTTGATCTTTTATTTTTGCCACTTCTATTATAGTATCTTGACTTTTATTTCGGCAGTCGAATTAAAAAGCACCAGCGGGTTGCGCTTGAATCAGGGGCGTGGTGAGGTCTGTCGGAAATATTATATAGCCATTTTTTTAATCACATACTTTAGCTGAATACAGTTTCACCATCTGAAGTGAATGGTTGTTATCCTTTGCTCATCAGTGTTTATGTTCCAACGCCAATCCGATCAACCGGTCAGCTTGATCTGCCATAAACAGTGGAATATTCAGCACATCATCATCAAGCTTCAGATTATCCAGAGAGAATCGAATACGGAGTTTGACCTTGTCCGGGAACAACTCCCTGAACTTCTTAAGGCTCTTGCTGGTGGTATTGGCTTCGGATTTGACTTCAATCGGGAAAATATCATTTTCTCTCTGAATGAGGAAATCCACTTCATACGGAGGATTTGTTTGCGCCCAGTACCGAGGAACCACTTCAAACTGCGTAATGAGCGTTTGTAGCACATAGTTCTCGGTCAATGCACCCTTGAACTCGGTAAACAGGCGGTTGCCTTCTCCGAAAGCCGTAGGTGCCAGTTGTGCCAGACGGCGGAGCAACCCAACATCCACCAAATAAATCTTAAAGGCCGAGAGGTCATCGTAGGCAGCCACTGGAAGACCAGGGGCGGAGCTGCGGTAGATTTTATGAACCAATCGGGCATCCACCAGCCACTGCAAAGCATCCTCGTACTCACGTGCTCTGGCACCTTCTTTGACAACCTTGTAGATAAACTTTTTATTCTCCCTTGCCAGTTGAGAAGGAATCGATTTCCAGATCATCGAAATCTTTGGGAACTCGCTGATATCGGGATGTTTTGCAAAGTCCCGCTCATACGCACCGATAATACCAGACAAGGCTTCTTGCATGGCTGCAACATCCCTTGCCTCTGTCCACATCTTAACTGGTTCGGGCATACCGCCAGTCACATAGTACATTTTCAGTTTCTCATACAGAGGATTAAAGAACGCATCGGGAATCGGTTCAATGGTGTTTACCGTTTCCAGATACTTTGCTAAGTTTTCATCACCGTTGGCTAGCAGAAATTCTGTGAAGGTCATAGGGTCAATCTGCATGAAGTTTACTTTGCCTACCGGGAAGGAAGATGGCTTTGCCAGTGCAATTCCCAGCAGAGAACCGGCGCAGACAATGTGATACTGTGGGGCATTCTCACAAAAATATTTCATGGAGTTGATGACCTTAGGACAGTCCTGCACCTCATCAAAGATGATGAGGGTCTTTTCCGGCACTATCTTCTGACTGCTTGCCAGCATCAAATTTTGCAGGATACGGTCAATATCTTTTGTAGTTTCAAAAAATTGCTTGTATTCCTCGTTCTCGTCAAAGTTGAAATAGGCGGTATTTTCATAATAGCGTCTGCCGAACTCTTTCAGAATCCAAGTCTTACCCACCTGACGTACACCCTTCAAGATTAAAGGCTTGCGGTAGGGAGAATTCTTCCAATCCAGCAATTTTTTTAAGATAAATCGTTCCATAGAATCACCACTCTCACATTTTTATTTGGATTTTGTGTCTTATAATCACACTTTTATAATATATGAAAGCCGTATAAATTACAACAATTTAGCCAGAAAGCACCGACTTCAGTCGTTGGGAGTACGTCAAAATCACAAAATTACTTATTTTTTCTGCTTCAATTACTCCGCCCGGCCTTAATCATAGTGACTGTCTGCTTTACTGGGTACCCAAGCTTTGCAAATCCCTCAACACAGCTCCAGCCAAAATCAATAACCTTGTCTAGTTCTTGTCTTAATATGTCTTCTGATATTGTCCCTTTTTTAACCAATGTTTCTACAATCCAATATGGAAAGTACATTTTTTTTGCGTATTTCTTCCTTAAGCCTTCAGGCATGGTTTCAATGATGTTTCTCAATAGTTTTTCCCAGCCTTCTTTATAAAGAACGGAGATACGATAATCACTTAAATTGGCAGAGAAGAAATTTGTTTTAATCAACGTGTCAATTATCTCTCTCTGTGAATATCCTTCTGTCGCAAGCAAGACTGAAAGGCAGCTGACCAGGTCTTCCAGAACACGAATTGCATGGTCGTAGTCCATCCTTTCGTCATCTTTGGGGAACTTCCCGTATGTTGTATTGACGTTTTCCATATTTCAGCTTTGTTAATCTTCACTTCCAAAAATATTAACCCACGCAAAAAGATAGATACGATGGAAAAGTATCTTAAAATGCATCAGGGTGATGATATTCCCCCGATGCCGTTTTTGCTCACTACTTTGATTTGGTTTATTATCATTCAGGAAAAGAAGATAAAGTGTTCCGGTTAGCTGTGTCAAGAGAAGCGGTCATAGAAGAAGAAATGAAACTATGCAGGTATTTTGTGTCATCACATCCGAGAAGCTGGAAGCTAAAGATGCATTACTTATATATAAGAGCAGAAAGAGTATATACGAGTGAGTCTTTCGAATCAAAGATATTCATAGAGTTTGTAGCACTGATTATAAGATCTGGAATATATACATCATTGATTGCACAGATGAAAGAAGAAGGGAAAAGATATAACTACATGACAGATCCAGCTGCTATCAGAGAATTAGAGAAGATAGAAATGATTCGCTATGCCAGTGGAGCATATCACTTAGATTACGCCATAACAAAGACACAGAAAGAAATCCTAAAAGCATTTGATATAGATGAAAGAACCATAAAATAAAAAACATACGGGTCCTTCATAGTCTCTATCGCCAGCTCACTTTGCGGAGACGGTAAACGGTTTTCAAAATTAGTAACTTTATCCGCCAGAACCTGCCGCTGATACAAGTTACTTTCTATCTGATGGACAAGAACATTTCGCGACCAACCTTTTTCCACTGACTTTTTGATATACCATTTTCGTTCATCTATATCAGAGATCTTATCCAGAAGAACAATATTGTGACCCCGGGGGATTTGTGCAACAATCTGTTGCACAAATTTGCGGTCGGAATAAGTCGCAGAGAACTTTGCCATATACTTCAGGTTTCGGACGGAATACCCCCTTTCTCCCTGGAAAAGCTATCTGAATATCATAAAAAAGATTATCATTAATAGTTATCACTGGAGTCAGAAAATCCTGAAAACTATAATTGCACAGGTTTGTGAACTTTTTGCAATTTCATTCGAATGGTGGATACATGTCCAGGTGATTCTGTTAAGCACTTTTCCACATGTTTAGACGGAATTTTATCTATTTTTGTTTATTCCATGCTAGAATTCTAATAGATAGAAAGAATGGTAATCATTATGAAAACAAGAACATTGGATACGTATGATATCAACGTGTTTTCTGCTTTAAAAGGACAGAAACTGAAAGGTATTTTAACTATTGAAGATGTACAGGAAAACAATGGAAAACTGATTCTGCAACAAGAAGATTCCCCTTTGCTGACCTTACAGGAGTATATTGGTGAAGGTATATCTTTGCGTGCTAAAGAAAAATGGCTGAAAGAGATACTGGAAACAATTAGAGTATTACATCATTATCATCCTCATATTATTCTTGGTACTCTGGATACACATACTGTGTATATTACAGATACCGGTTTTGTAAAGTTGGAAATACCTTCTTCTGCTACAGTAAATGGTATTGAAAAAACAGATGTGCAATGTATAGGACATCTGATAAATGCTATGTTTCCTGCAGAGGAATATACTGCTCTTGCACAGGAGTGTATACAGGGAAATCTTACCTGTGTGGAGGAAGTCATGGAGGCCATAGATGCCTTTAAAAGAAGAACAGTACCAACAGGCATCAATATTCCAGGGTTCAGAAGTGGCGTGCTATGGCACAAGATTGTGGCAGTGATTGCCTATTTGATTATTGTTCTTGCAAGCTTTACAGGAGAGGTGGAATGGGATGGAGTGATAGTGGATAATGTACTGTTCTGCTGTATCTACAGACTATTGATGTGTCTTGTGCTTTTGAGTATTGTAGATGTCAGTACTCATTGGACAGATTTGTTTGATGGATTTCCATGGATGCAGGATCCTAATCTGTTTAAGAAATGTATTGGATGTTGTATCAGTGTAATGGTGGTACTTTTGATCAGTACATTGATACTCATCGGTCTGGATAATATAGTATTGTAAACCGGAAGAAAAAATCTTCCGGTTTTACTATAATAGAGGTATGTTGAAATCTAATGAAATAGATATGGTCCATGGGCCATTAATGAAGAATGTATTTTTATTTTCAGTTCCTTTGATGGCTACAGCTTTATTACAGATGTTATTTAATGCGGCGGATATTATCGTCGTAGGTAAGTTCTCCGGAGAAATTGCACTGGCTGCAGTGGGTGCTACAAGTTCACTGGTATTCTTTATTACCAGTCTTTTTAATGGCATATCCGTAGGATGTAATGTAGTGATATCCAGATGTATTGGAGCACGTGACAGTGAAAAGGTACAACATGCTGTACATACGTCCATGTGGTTATCTCTTGTATTGGGAATTGTATTAACAGCGGTTGGCTGTACGATTTCCAGACCTTTTCTGGAACTTCTTGGAACACCTGAGGAGATTATCGGTCAAAGTGATCTGTATATGAAGATCTATTTTGCAGGTTCCTTATTCTTACTTGTGTATGATTTTGGTACTGCAGTATTAAGATCTAAAGGGGATACCACAAGACCTCTTGTTTATCTGACACTGTCAGGTGTTTTAAATGTGGTATTAAATCTAATCTTTGTCATTGTCTTCCATATGGGCGTGGCAGGTGTGGCACTGGCTACGATTGTTGCCCAGGGTGTGGCAAGTGTACTTGTGTGGCTGGCCTTAAGACATGAAGAAGGAGATATGAAAGTAGAACTTTCCAGATTACATCTGGATACAGTACTGGCAAAAGATATTCTGCATATAGGTATTCCTGCAGGATTACAGTCAATTATCTTTTCCTTAAGTAATCTTGTGGTACAGTCCAGTATCAACTCTTTTGGCAATACAAGTATTATTGCCGGCAACAGTGCAGCTATTAATCTGGAAAACTTTGTATACATTGGTATGAGTGCTTTTATGCAGGCATGTATTTCTTTTACTTCTCAGAATGCAGGTGCAAAACAGATTGGCAAAATGAAAGAAATCATGTGGATGACATTACTGTTATGTGTTGGATCAGGATTTCTTGTGGCAGGTATTTTGTACTGTAACGGTCATTTCTTTCTGAGCTTTTATACAAACTCTGCAGAAGTGGAAAACTGGGGTATGTACAGATTGCTGTATGTGACTTTACTGTTACCAATACAGGGAATTTCTGATGTATTGATAGGT
Source organism: uncultured Bulleidia sp. (assembly GCA_934757945.1). Classification (GTDB taxonomy): domain Bacteria; phylum Bacillota_I; class Bacilli_A; order Erysipelotrichales; family Erysipelotrichaceae; genus Bulleidia. Next base: position 22,371 of record CAKVLT010000005.1, read on the forward strand.
TCTATGAGAGGCATGGGATATTCTATTTTGCCTACAGTATGTATGCTGGCAGGAATCTGCGGGATACGCCTTGTATGGCTGTGGTTTATTTTTCCGCTATTTCCGACATTAAGTGTGGTCTATCTTTGTTTTCCAATCAGCTGGACATGTACAGGATTGTTGCAGATAGTGTTATGGATAGTGTCTTACAGAAAATTTCTTAAGAACAACATGAGTGAAAAAGAAGTACAATACAGGTAATGAACAGAAGAAGAAAAAGAAGAAAGAGAAAACTGAATCAAAGAGGGTTATTACTGGTACTTGCCATATTAGGAGTAGTACTTGTATTACTGATGAACAGCTTACTGCATGAAAGTTATACCTATGATCCTGTAACTGATGTGCCGGAAGTGTATCATGAAACACGTCCTGCCTTAAAGTATGATATGGAGAAGGTAATCAACCAGGATGGCTTTTATACCTATGAAGATGAGGAGTATACCTCTGTTATCGGTATTGATGTGTCTGCACATAATAAAGAACTGGACTGGGCACAGATTAAAGCATCAGGGGTATCTTTTGCCATGATACGTTGTGGGTACAGAGGGTATACAGAAGGATATATTCAGGATGATGAATATTTTGACACCAATATACAGGGTGCTTTGGATAATGGTATTCAGGTTGGTGTTTATTTCTTCTCTCAGGCACTAAATGAAGAAGAAGCTGCGGAAGAAGCAAAATATGTCATTGAGAAGATTCATGACTATCCAGTCACATGGCCTGTAGTCTATGACTATGAGTTTTATCCTGAAAGTACCGGCGCAAGAGGAAACTATATCAACCGTGCACAAAGAACAAAGTGTGCTGAGGTATTTCTGGAAAATATAAAGAATGCAGGGTATACCCCGATGGTATATGCCAGCACGGATACTTACAGCTCTTTATTTCAGCCGGAATACTTAACAGAATATGCTTTCTGGGTGGCACAGTATAATACCTACTGCAGTTATCCATATGACTATTTCATGTGGCAGTACACAGATCAGGGTGGTGTACAGGGATTACCTGCAGGATTGGATCTGAATATTGCTTTTATGAAAAAAGAACAGTAATTTCTGTAAGATAATGTGTATATAGTAAAGGAAGAGAGAGTTTTTTACGTTTGTTTTCTTTCTCTCTTTATGGAGCATCTGCTGGTAACAGGCAGATGCTTTTATAAAACGCATATATAGAATGACCAGAGAAGCACTTGCTGAATACCGGATATGACAATCACACATCATTTTGTAAAGAAATAATGTGCGATTGTCATAGTGAGGCCTGAAGTTTGAAAGAAAAAACGCCGCAGACTTCTTTTGAAATCTACGGCTTGTTTATTCGGTTTTTAAGCGGATATGTTTTCTTCTGCTCTTAAAAAGGCAGATGTTTTATTTCGTAAGGAAAGAGAATCCCAGAATGACGATACCAAGAATGAGTAAGATGATGCCTGTAATCTGATTTAATGTCTTAGGTTCTGCTTTGTTGGCAAACTTGGCGGCGATTCTTGCCCATAGCAGTGTAAAGAGAATACATAATACCCATACAGTGATATCTGGCATGCCGCCAATGGCAAAGTGAGAGATTTCTCCTGTTAGGGCAGTAAATGTCATAATGAAGACACTGGTGCCTACAGCTGTTTTTAATTCATAGCCTAAAACACTTGTCAGTATCAGCAGCATCATCATTCCTCCACCTGCACCGATAAATCCGCAGATGAAACCAATAAGAATGCCACAGACAATGGATTGTATCATTCTTTTCTTTTTGGATACATTGGCCATGGCTTCTTTGGTAGTCATGACTGGTCTTACTATAAACTTTATCCCCAGTAACATTGTCATGAAGACTGAGAAGTTACCCATGGTAGTGGCAGGAACAAGACTGCTGACATAGCTTCCCACTACGGTAAAAATCAGTACGGATACCATCATGACAATACCATTGACGATATCTATGTTTTTATTTTTATAGTAGGTATAGGCAGATACTGCACTGGCAAGTACATCAGAAGATAAGGCAATACCTACTGCCATATACGGATCCATGCCTAAAAAAGTAATTAACATCGGACTGATAACAGCAGCTGCACTCATTCCTGCAAACCCTGTACCAAGTCCTGCGCCCATGCCTGCAAAAAAGGTCACAAGCAGAATCATCAGTACATCTGACATTAGTGTTCCTCCTGAATAGAATCTATATTTTTCTCCATCTGAAGAAAGGCTTTTCTTACTGTAACAAGGTCTTTCTCTGTAATGTTGGATAAGAGTAGATCTTCAAACTTTTGCTGGATAGCTCTGCCATCTTCTATACAGGAAGAAGCTTTAGGGGTAATGACAAGCTGAATCTTTCTTCTGTCATTGGCAATAGGCTTTCTTTCAAGATATCCTTCTTTCACTAACTTATCCACATGGATAGACACAAGGTTTGCCTTCAGATGACGTATTTCTACGATATCTCTGGCATTGGTATATTGCGGATTGTTGGCAAGAAATAACAGGATATCCAGACCTGTTCCGCCTATACCGTATTTTTCATAGACAGGTTTACATAGATTGCTGTAGACAATACTTACTTTCTCAGCAAATTCAAAATTAAATCTCATAAGCATCCTTTCTTCAAATCTGAATAGTTCATATTTGAACAATCTGTATTGTAATAAAATATGTACAGAATGCAATAGAAAAGAATCTGAAGGTTACGTGAACAAAGAAGGACAGGAGAAACAGAGGGAGCTTAAGGGAAACAATGTTACAAAAGAAAAAGATTACACCAAAATGATGTGATCAGATTCGAAAAGGGGTTATTGAATTATATTCCATAAGAGTTGTATGCCACTTATTGTGTCCTCATAGCTGATATCAGCCGCATTTTATAAATCCAGTAAATTCATTACTAATTTTACCATTACATCTTTCTCCTCCGGCCTTGATTCAGCAATCATTAAAGTGATAGCTACTAAAGTCCCATCACTTATGCGCTTAACTCCTTTCTGAAATAAAGCATTGTTTTTATCTAAAAATTCCAGAAAAAGTGATGCTGCAATTCTTTTGCAGCCGTCTGCATACGGATGATCGTTAATCATAAAGTATAATAGATTTGCTGCCTTTTCCTCGGCTGACGGATATGCATCCTGTCCAAACACACTTTGATATACTGTGGCTATTATGCCAGAAACTTTTCCAGCTTCTTTTTCCACTCCAAAAACATCTGTATTAAAAGAATCTCTCATTTCAGCAACCATTTGAACACAATCTTCATATGTAATGCGATATATAGGTTTATTTCCGTCTGGCTTGCTTAGTACCTGATGATCATATTGATCTAACAAAAGTAATGCTTCTGTGTATTCATTTACAGCTCTAAGCACATCATACTCATTTATATTAAGTGCACCAGCAAGCATTCTGGTCTGAATATCAACCGTCTTCTCAAGAGCCTGAAGCCGCTTTTCATTGATAGCATAGCCTTGAATAATATACTGTTTTAAAACATTATTAGCCCATTTTCTAAAAGCTATACCTCTTTTGGAATTAACTCGATATCCTACGGACAAAATCATATCCAGGTTATATATTTTCGGTTTTCTTCCTCCTGAACTTTTGTCGGAAAAACCGACAGAAGTCTCATCTATAAGCCATCAGAAGAGTACGCCGACCTCATAGGTCGGTGGTAAATCAGCGTCACTGTTCTTTGATGTACTCTTGTACGATTTCTACAGTGTTTGTACCCACAGAGCCTACAAAATAGCTGTTTGTCCAGAACACAGGTTTCCAATAGTATTCACTGACCTCTGTTGGATAATCACGTCTTGCAAGTCTTGCGGTTCTTGACTTCATCTTGTTAATCAGCTCCGTCAATTTTATATCTGGGGCATAATCAAACAGAATATGTATATGGTCTGGTTCACCATTCATTTCACGAATGATGATATTTTCACTCTCCATAGTTTCACGAATCAAAGAATATACATACTCTTTAACTACTCTCTGCAATACTGGATTACGATATTTTGTAACCAATACGAGATGTGCTGACAGTAAGAAACAGCTGTGATTGTTGGTGTAATATGGCTTGTATGTGACTTTCTTAAATATGGTTAAACCCTTTACAATGGATACTGTTATATGCTCTATACTATAAGTGTATTTCATGGAAAGAAGGTGAATTACGACTTATGTATAGAACAGACAGAATTTATGTGAGTAAACAACATGAAATGTTTCCATATTTTGATGAACTAGCTCATAAAGCAAAGAATCTTTATAACGCTTCACTGTTCAGAATCCGTAACACTTTTACAGCACATGATAAGACGAACGTGACATCTAATGAAAAAGAAGTTCTTGAGGAATTAGCACTTCTTAAGGGTCAGAAGACTTACCGTGTTCTTGGATATGGAATATTACAAAGATTGATGAGAGTTACTCAAAATCCAGACTTCTTTGCAGGTTTGCCTATGCAATCTGCTCAGGCCACTGTGAAACATGCATGTTCTGATTTTCAAAACTGGTTATCTGCATTAAGGAAGTACAAGCAGAATCCCGGTTTGTTTACTGGAAAGCCTCGCATGCCTGGGTACTGTAAGGGTGATATTACTATTCTTACTTTAACTAATCAGGATGCCGTCATTTATGGTGATGAGCTGAAACTGCCTAAGACTAAACAAAGACTCAGGATACGTAAGAGACATAATGCAAGACTACAGGAAGTAAAAGTTTGTCCTGTGTCAGGTGGTTATGATATTTTGCTTGTGTATCAGGTTAAAGAACCATCAGCAGAAACTGGAACACATTCTGCAGCAGTTGACTTTGGTGTAGGTAATACTATGGCAGTTGTGGCAGATACTGGAGACAGTATTATCTTTAAGGGTGAATACATAAAAAGCATCAACCAGTATTTTAATAAAGAGAAAGCCTGGAGAGTCAGCGTAATGAGCAAAGGTAATACCACTTCCACTCGTGTATGGTCAAAAAAGCTGGATCAGCTTTCTGCATATAGAACAAACTATATCAGAGACTGTTTCCATAAAATGAGCAGATTGTTATTGGAATGGTGTAAATCTCATGAAGTTGGATATCTTGTGTTAGGATCCAATAAGTTCTGGAAGCAGGAAGTCGATATTGATAAACGCAACAATCAGAACTTTGTAAGTATTCCTTTTGAAATGCTGAAATCCATGATTGAACTGAAATCTAATGAATATGGAATTACGGTTATCAGACAGGAAGAGTCCTACACAAGCAAAGCAAGTTTCCTTGATCTGGACTTTATTCCTGTATACAGCGAAGAAGAGCCAGACAAAAAGTATCACTTCTCCGGAAGAAGAATACATCGTGGATTGTACAAATCAGCAGATGGCACATTGATAAATGCAGATATTAACGGAGCTGCCAACATTCTCAGAAAAGCAGAGTGTGATGTAAGCCATATAACAATTGCAAGACTGTTAGATCCTGCAATTGTTGAATTTACAACTTTAAATTGTAAGTAACCGTGTAGAAACGGTAGAGGCCGAGTGAACCGACCATTGTGAAACCGTAGTGATAGTCTTGTAAACGATGTGTAACTGCCAAGCCACATAAATTAAAATCCTTTGGACAGTAACTTGTTACTGATTGCAGTACAAGAGTACATCAAAAGGATACCACATCTGAACTACGTATCAGGTGGGGTAGTTCATTTCTCCAGAAGCAAGAATATTTGTAATATGCTCACTTATAGTAGCATGCTTAACATCAAACAATACTTCCATTTGTTTCTGTGTCAACCAGACTGTTTCCTGTTCGGGATTTATCTGAACTTCGATATTAATGTTTTCATCCGTAAACAATACTATTTCATTTTTCATTCACCACTTCCCCTTTGCTTTATTCATCTATACCATTTAACCTTCTATCATTCATTTTGTTTACTTCTACAAATGGAAATTTATCACTCTGTATTATTAAGCGACATATCCACCAAATTCCTAATCTGATCTCTCTGCATGTGAACTAGTGTTACTGTTTTTTTACTTAAGTAAAGACAAAAATTGCACCGAAATGATGTAATCTTAGAACACAGATCAATTAACAATATGTTCATAATCCAAGGATGGTAAAACATCCGTAGGTTTCTAATGTGTTTTCTGCCCATGGTATCCATTCTTCATATAAAGAAGTATTTTCTATATTCTTATATTCCAGAATGAGTGACCAGGTATCTTTATCTATACAGGTAATCCCATAGGGGTCAAAGGAAGGTACTGCAGTCATTAAAATAGTCATACATTCAAAACTTTCTTCACTGTTTGCTTTTAAAAGTAATGACTTTGGATTCCATAAGTCTGCATGAGATGCAGGTTTACCAGGATAGAATTCATAGTAATCAGTTCCTTTTCTATCTTCAGGTAAGGTGAAAATACTCATTGTGTATCCTCCTGGACAACAGTTTCTATAAGATCCTGTCTTAAGAATACAGGTGTGACATCACCATGGGTAATATCTCTTACAGATTCCATAAAGCCCTGGATGGAAGTGGCATAGAGTATTTCAATAGCTTCTCCATAGAGTATTTCCTGTATCTCACCGTTTTTTCTTAGCCATGTCTCTAAAGATCCCTGCATGGAATAAGGATAGGACAGTCTGTAGATATCTACAGGGACATCAATGGTTTTAGGGGCCAGTTCGATGGCCTGGGATACACTGGAGGAATAGGCTCTGATCAATCCTCCTGCTCCTAATTTAATACCGCCAAAGTATCTGACAACACAGGCAGTAATATCCTGTATGTCTGTTTTTTTGATAGCTTCTAACATAGGTACTCCTGCAGTACCTGCAGGTTCTCCGTTATCACTGGATCTTTGAATGGTACCGTTTTGTAAAGAATAGGCAGTACATACATGGGTGCTGTCAGGGTGTTTGTGACGCACAAGGTCTATAAAGTCACGTGCTTCCTGTTCTGTACGTGTCTGTTTTAAGTAGGTCAGAAATTGAGATTTTTTGATAATCTGTTCATGTAAAAATTCTTCTTGTATACGCATAGGTTCTCTTATCTTAGTGGTATTATATAGTGGATGAGTAGAATAAAGCAATTAGATTCCCAGATAGCCAATATGATCGCAGCCGGCGAGGTTGTGGAAAGACCAATGGGCGTAGTGAAAGAATTAGTGGAAAATGCCATAGATGCAGGAAGTACAAGAATAGAGGTATCTGTTATTGAAGGAGGTATTACCTCATTGACGGTAGAAGATAACGGATGTGGTATGGATCATGAAGATGCCAGAAATGCCTTTTTAAGACATGCGACAAGTAAGATTTCTCAGCAGAATGATTTATGGAACATTCATACATTGGGGTTCCGTGGAGAGGCTTTACCTTCCATTGCGTCTGTGAGCAAACTGACATTATGTACAAGTGATGGAGAAGATGCCACAAGAGTGGTGATGGAATATGGTGAAGAGAAAGTATATGAATCCTATGCCTGTCCTACAGGTACGTCTATTACTGTAGAAGGTCTTTTCTATAAGACACCGGCAAGATTAAAACATTTACGTGCAGCTTCCTATGAAGCAAGCCTGATTCAGTCTGTTATACATTCCTTTGCCTTATCTCATCCTGAAATAGCCTTCAGGTTTATCAATGAAGGAAGAGATGTGTTCAGAAGTACCGGGAACAATAATCTTCTGGAAGTCTTATTTCAGGTATATGGAAGAGGTCCTGCAGAAAATGCAGTAAAAGTGGATTTTGAAGACTTTGATTATCATGTCAGTGGGTATGTAGTCAAACCGGTATTGAATCGTGCTAACAGAAATGGCATGCAGATATTTTTAAATGGCAGAATGGTCAAGGATAACAAGCTGTATAAAGCCGTGATGGAAGGATATGAAGGACAGTTACCTCAGGGAAGATTTCCTGTTGTAGTCTTGCATATAGAAATGGATCCGCATATTCTGGATGTCAATGTGCATCCAAGTAAGTGGGAAGTCAGATTATCCAAATTTAATCAGCTGGAATATCTTTTGAAAACAGAGTTGAAGAAAGTATTACAGGTCAGCGCTCCTTTGGTAGAAGTACAGCCTAAGCCAATACAACAGACATATTACAGACCGATGAAACTGGAACTGGATACAGTAGAGGAAAGTACTCCCGCTCCAGTAGTGCCACAACACTCAGCGGTATTTCAAGAACCTGTATCTGCAGAAGAGGAGAAAAAACCTACAGTACAAGTTACTCCGGTGGAAGAAGTGCCTGTGTTTGTTGAGGAAGAAACAAAGCCTGCAGTAAAAGCAGTTCAGGAAGAACCTGAAGAAATCTATGAGCCTGTAACTATACCTTCCATGGAAGTGATTGGTATGTACAGAAACAGATATATTCTTTGTCAAAGTGAAGCAGGACTTGTGGTTGTGGATGATCATGCCTTAAGACAAAGAGTGCTGTATGAAAAGCTTGTAGAAGCTATGCAGAACAGTACGGCTGTGGAAGATGTACTGGTGCCATATACACTGCATGTATCTCAGGATGTGATTGACAGACTGGAAGAATTGAACGAGGCCATTCAGGTATGGCATATTGCGTTTGAAGAGTTTGGTAAAGATACCTTACTTGTAAGAAGTATTCCTTCCTGGATGAAGGAAATAGATGTACAGAGTTTTCTGCAGGATATTACAGATGCCTTTTTAGAGGATTCTCATGTGTCCTTCACTTCTTCTTATGTCAGAAAACTTGTCAGTAAGAACAGAGTGAAAAAAGAAGTGCATTACTCTATAGAAGAATGCAGAAAAGAAATAGAACTTTTAAAACAGTGTAAGAATCCTGTATCTACTGCAGATGGAAAAACCATCTTTGTGGTTGTGGAAGACAGGGCATTGTTAAAGGAATTTAAATAAGATGAAGAAAGTATTAGTCATAGCAGGTCCTACTGCTTCGGGAAAGTCTGATTTTGCAGTGGAAGTTGCTAAGAAGGTGGGGGGTATCATCCTTTCCGGTGATTCCATTCAGGTGTATAAGGGACTGGATATAGGTTCGGGAAAGGTGACAGAAGAAGAAATGCAGGGTGTTCCGCATTATCTGATAGATATACTGGATCCAAAGGAACCATACAGTGTTGCACAGTTTCAAAAAGAAGCCCGTGCTGTTATTGACAAAAGTGATACATTACCAATTGTCTGCGGAGGGACGGGATTATATGTGAAAGCCTGTATCTATGATTATGTCTTTGGTGAAGAAAGAGAGCAGAGTGTAGATCCTGCTTTAGAACAGTATTCCAATGAAGAATTGTATGACAGATTACAAAAGGCAGATCCTCAGCAGGCATTAAAGATTCATCCAAATAACAGAAGAAGAGTATTAAGAGCTTTAACGCTCATTCAGCAGAATCAAAGACCTATGTCTGAAATGAATGAAGAACAGGAACATACGCCAATCTATGATGCCTTTATCGCCTGTACTACCATGGAAAGAGAACTGTTATATTCCAGGATTAATCAACGCGTAGAAAACATGTTTGCCAGTGGACTTCAACAGGAAATACAAGGGTTACTGAAGAAGGGTATTACTTTTGAAGATGGCTGTATGAAAGGGATTGGGTATAAAGAATGGGAACCATACTTTAAGCAGGAATGTACAGTAGAAGAAGTGAAACAGACAATTCAGAAACATTCCCGTCAGTTTGCAAAAAAACAGTTTACCTGGTTCAGACATCAGATGGATGTACACTGGTTTGATCCTCAGAATGCTGAGGACAGAAAGCGTATGATTGGTGAAATTGAAGAGTGGGTAAACAATTGAGTGCGTTTGTCGTACATCATTTGACTTTGGGTGTAATCTCATTACACTATAGATATATCGATGAAAGGAGTGAGTTCTATGAGTGAATTCAATCGTGAAAATGTATATTCCGCCAGTGACGGATTCCAGAGATACATGACTAAAGTATTTTCAACCATGGGTATTGGCCTTGCCATTACAGCATTGATTGCCTATGCAGGATATGTCAATTTAATGAATGGAGGCTTCATGATGAAGTTTGCATTAAGTGGTTTTTCCAATATCATTATGTTGTTTGTACAGTTAGGTATCTGTATTGCTTTAGGCAGAGGATTGCAGACTATGGATCCAGCACAGAGTAAAATCTTATTCTTTGTGTATTCCGCTGTAACAGGTCTTACATTCTCTATTCTTCCATTAGCTTTTGGAGTAGCTACAGTCTTTACAGCATTTGCATTTGCGGCTGTTATGTTCTTCTCTACAGCGATTATCGGACATTTTACAAATGTGGATCTGACTAAGTTCTCCGGTATCTTAATGGGTGGTTTACTTTCTTTAGTATTTGTATCTATCTTAGGTATGTTTATTCCATCTATTGGTAACAGCTTATTCATTTCTTATGCAGGTATCGTTATCTTCATGGGATTGACCGCATGGGATACACAGAAACTGAAGGCTTACTACTATCAGGCTCATGGAAGCGATATCTTAACAGCTAACCTGGCAGTGTATGGTGCATTTCAGTTATATCTGGATTTCATCAACATCTTCCTGTATGTATTAAGAATTGTCGGTTCCAGATCTTCAAGAGACTAAGCAGTAAAAAGGATATGGAAGTGAAGAGAGATCTTCATGACCATATCTTTTATTATGCACTTTAAAGAAATAGGGAATAATATTCGATATACTTTACAAGTGGCAGAAAGATTGCTATAAACATGGGTATGAAAGTTATAGAATACAGATTTACAGATTACTATCATCAATATATTACGATAGAAGCGGATACATTGACGGATAGTTTAAAAGAGAATATTGCTATACAGGAAGATGATTGTTATGCGTTATGTTCCTGCTGGTGTAAGGAAGATGGCACAATTATGTTTAATGTGCTTTCTGTAGGAGCTTCCTGGGAAAAATGCAGTAAGGGACTGAGTAATCCAAAGATACTTGGTAACTGGACCATGGAGGAAGTGCAGGATTTTGAAGCAAGACTTGCTGAACCTATACCTTTGATGATGCAAAAGAATATTCCGTATATTGACAGTGTGGAACCTGAGGAAGATGAAGATATGTATACCTTAAGGAGTGATGTACGTCTGGACGATATACGTAATCCCTATAATGCAGATATTGTGATGGCAAGCTTTGTCAGTGAACAGGGACTTGAGGACTATGAAGTCTGTCTTACAGGACTGGATGGCTTATTTGTGTTAGGCTATATGATAGATTCAGAAGAACATGATTCTGTAAAGGCTATACTTTGTGGAGAAGAGGAATTCAAACTGGTTGTACTGGCAATAGGGGAAGATCTGAGTATTGCCGAAGAAGAACTGGTAAAAAAGATAAAAGAAATGAGTGACATGTTTCATTTGACCTATACAGGAATACAGTTAAGGAGTTAAAAGAGAATATGACAGCATCTAAAACCATTAAATATGTTTGCCCCTATTGCAGGCAGGAATTTGAGATGGATATCTATGATTCCGTCAATGTCAAAGAAGACAGAGATTTAAGAGACAGATGTGTATCTGGAGAAATCTTTCAACATGAGTGCACTAACTGTCATAAAGAATATCTGGTGCAGAATGATTTATTGTATACAGATCCGGAACATAAATTTGTTATATGGGTAAGTAAAGAACCTGTAACAGGTGTAGATCTCAGCAGCTTTGTAAAACCTCTTGATAAAGCAGGATATACTTTAAGAAGATGTGCTACAGTCAAAGAATTTGTGGAAAAGATACAGATTCTTGAAGATGGTGTGGATGATATTGCAGTGGAACTTGCCAAATATGACTGCTTTATTGAATTTGTGGATAACAAAAAAGGCAATCCTGCAGATGTGACAAGCATTGATTATCAAAGAACTGAAAATGATGTCATGAAGATTATTGTGAAAACAGATGATAAAGGTATGGCATTTCTGATTCCTGTAAGCATGCTGGAAGAAGAACTGGAACAGAATCCTGCTCTGTTTAAAGTGGAGAATACTTCTTTTCCTTTAGTGGATGGAGAATGGATGAGATCTTTGTTTGAAAAACCAATGGGACAGGCGTAACAAAGGTGCTGTAATAGCATCTTTTTCACTTGTATTGAGAATAATACTAGGAGAAAGAATTGCTGTTATCAGCATGGATGAATATTGGAAGTACTGGCGTTATCTTATAGGATTGCTATGTTTTTTGTTGTTGCAAAAAACATATATCAAATAAGTTATTACACTTTTTTGGTGATAAAATTCTATTGAAGAGGTGATTTGATTGCGTCCAAAACATACTATACAAGAACAAATTAATGATTTTAAAAACAAAAACGTCAAATTCACTATTATGAGCGAAGATTGCGCAATTCAATATTTGAGTTATAACACTTATTATTTTAAATTGAAATCTTTTGCTAAATCATTTGAATTTAATAAAGTGAAAAGGCAATATATTAATCTTGACTTTGCATATCTTGTGGAATTGTCAAAATTAGATATGTATCTAAGGGAATATATCATCAAATTATCTTTGGATGCTGAACATTTTTTGAAGGTTAAATTTATGAATGATTTAACAAATAATGATGATGAAGATGGATACAGCATAGTGAATTTGTTTTTTACTAAATATCCCTATTTGTATAAAAATATTGAAGCAAAAAAGAATGATTCTGCTTGTGCGGATTTAATTCATAAATATTCAGATAAATGGGCTGCATGGAGTATTGTCGAAGTACTATCATTTGGAGATTTTATTAAATTGTTTCAGCTTTACTATAATGTATATCCAGATAAAGAAGCACAGGTGATTGTACATTTGTTGTGGCCACTTAAATTTATTAGAAACGCTTCAGCACATAACAATTGTTTGCTAAATACATTAAGAAAACCATATCTCCATACACATTTATTTAACTATGAGAAAAAAGAGATAGAACCAAATAAAGAACTTGTACTTTTATTGGCGAATGTACCAGGAATTAGTAAAAACACCAGAAAAAAGAAATTATCAAATCCAGTTGTACATGATTTTGTTGCATCGCTGTTTTTGTTTGACAAAGCATGTTCAAGTGAAGTGCTTAAAAAGAAACAGTTTTTTAATTTAAAGAAGTTGATTGATGATCGCTTTTGTGCTCACAAAGAGTATTTTATTAGTGATAATGTGTTTACATCAAATTACGATTTTATAAAAAAGATTGTTGACTATTTGTGTGACAAGTGCATATAATGTATCGAAGGACAAAAACGAAAGTTTTATGTGAGGCAACGCCTGCGTTGCTTCACTTTTTTCTTTTTGCGAAAACACTTTACATTTTGAATCAAAACTATATAATTGCCAAAGATAATTACCGGAGGTAACTAATGTGGACGCATTTGAAGCAAGAAAAGTGATAGATGTATTTGAAAAGGCAGAAAAGATAGCACAGAGCAGACCACCTCTTCCTAAAGAAATCTTACCGTCTTATCTGAAGATATTGGATAAGATTTATCAGCTGAGTTTAAAAGGGAAGGTAAGGGTATCTGATGTATCTAAAGCTTTACATCAGACAACCCCTAGTATTACACGTGCTTTAGGAGTGATGGGTACACTGGGATGGATTGGCAAGGAAGTCAGTTCAGAAGATAAAAGGGTAATCTACGTTGAATTGAAAGAAAAAGGCAAAGAAGTATATCACCACTATATAGAAACGTATTTTCAGAAATTATCGTTAAGATTGCAGAAGTACAGTAAAGAACAGCTGGAAGTGATGATTGACTGTGTGAATGCCATTTATGCAGATTTGGAAGAATCACCTATTGTGATGGAGGTAATGAAAGATGAATGATTTTACTAATGGCTCGATTTTAAAGAAATTGATTAAGTTCATGATTCCCATTCTTGGTTCTTTGATTTTACAGGCTATGTATGGGGCTGTGGACTTAATGATTGTAGGTCAGTTTGGGACTACTACGGGATTGAGTGGTATTTCTACAGGAAGTAATATCATGAATATGGCAACATTTGTTGTGGCAGGTCTTGCCATGGCGGTAACAGTACAGATTTCCAAATACATTGGTATGCAGAAACACGAACGTATAGGAAGACTGATTGGCTGTACAATTGCATTATTCAGCATCCTTTCTATTATCTTAAGTGTTCTTCTAATAGCATTTGCAAGACCATTTGCTCAGCTGATGCAGGCACCTGAAGAAGCTTTGGATCTGACAGTACAGTACATAAGAATATGTGGTGCGGGTTTCTTGCTGATTACTGCATATAATACTATTTCTTCTGTATTCAGAGGATTGGGAGATTCTAAATCTCCGTTAGTATTTGTATTGATTGCATGTATTGTAAATATCTTTGGTGATCTTTTATTAGTAGCAGGATTACATATGAATGTGGCAGGTGCAGCCCTAGCAACAGTTGCAGCACAGGGAGTCAGTGTACTGTTATCTGTCTTTATTATTCGTAAGAAAGAGTTTCCTTTTATACTGCAGAAGAAAGATATCTGTCTGAATGAAGAGCTGGGTGGCATTATCAAGATTGGTACACCTATTGCGTTACAGGAACTGTTAACTCAGTTCAGTTTCCTGGCTTTATGCGCTTTTGTTAACTCTTTAGGCTTGGCTGCTTCTTCCGGATATGGTGTAGCTAATAAGGTACAGAGTTTTGCCATGTTAATACCAAGTGCTTTAATGCAGTCCATGTCTTCCTTTGTTTCGCAGAATGTAGGTGCTGGTAAAGAAAAAAGAGCATTTCGCTCTATGTTAACTGGTATGGCTATTGGTGGGGTGATTGGTATTTTTGTCTTTACGGGATTAGTGTTCTTTGGAGATAAGATGGCCTCCTTATTTACAACAGATACATCTGTAATAGCTGATGCATATTCCTATATGAAGGGATTTTCTTCAGAAGTAATCTTGACAGCTATCTTATTTAGTTTTATGGGATATTATAACGGTCATGCAAGAACCTTTTGGGTAATGTTGCAGGGATTGGCACAGACATTTATTGTAAGATTGCCAGTAGCTTATGTTATGACAGCTTTACCAGATCCTACTTTGTTTAAGATTGCACTGGCAGGACCAAGTGCTACAGTATTTGGTATTGTGCTGAATGTTATTTATTATTTCTATTACAGAAAATCTTTACCTGATACAGTGGAATAAACAACCCCCTCCTATGAAAGCAGAGATGCTATGATGGGAGGGGTATAACTTATAAGAAAAGTGCCCTTTTAAAGGCACTTATTGTAAATGAATGGACCCTATATAGCGATAAGTGAAATCACTATATCTTGCATATACTCTTACACTCTTATTCTTAAGTTCATCTTTAGAACCTGTTATATCCAGTGTATACGTATCAGTTTCATCGTCATAAGTCATGATACTTTGTTTCCTATATGTAGAATCAGTATCATCGTAAATAATACCGACAATACTGTAACCATCTGCCACACCAGTTAGATTAGATAGAGTGATAGTTTCCTGCTTATCTAAAAATCCTGGTTTTTGTGTGGTTAATTTACCTGTAGGACCATAGGTGCCTGTATTAAAGGAGGCCTGGTTGATAACAGTTTGTGTGGCTGTATCCCAGATAACAAAATTAATACCATTTTGTTGTGGACAGTATTCTTCAAAATCCCATCCAATCTGTATGCTGGAAGGATCTTCAGAGTTATTACTGGAGGATAGTACATAAGGAATATAGGTGTCAGGGATATATCCATCTTCTCTTATATAACCGTAGCCATTCTTTATATAACTGTTTGTTTCAGATAATATACCGTATCCAGTATCACCTTTACCAAAGACCAAAGAACCTGCGCCTAATTCTGTTAACAGTTCAATTTGTTTTTTGCTTAAGTTACTGGAGACATCTCCCTGTGTAGTCATGAAGATGATGTATCTATTTAAATCCAGGTGTAATAAGCCTTTTAAGTAATTGGTGATATTTAACTGTGTGGAAGAAATTAAATACAGATTTCCATAGTAGTCTATAAATGTTTCTTCTACTGTATTACTTAAATCATCGCTTGAACTTGTGACTATAACTTCTACATGATCATAATCTATATTGTCATCTAATAATGGTAAGGAAGCTTCATAAATACCGTCTCCCATATTTGTCATAATTTGTTCTGTAACATTACCACTGGATTCAGTAATACGAATTCTTACCTGATCCAGATTGTCTTCATCATAACCAAAGATGTCTTTTACGGTAATAGTAGCTATTCCATCATGGTATGAATCTAATGTGGTTGTACATGAAGAATGGAAACCATCTCTGTCTCGCAATGCACTGTAGTTGATATCAGCTAATTCTTCCATGAATTCACTAGGCTTATTCAATTCAGCAACCATGGTGTCTTTTCCATATTCTTCCAGATAAGTTGGTAAACCAGAATATAGATTAGTACCTAAGCCTAATCTGTTTCCTTCAATCGTTGCACCAAGTGCAGCAACAGTTGTAGGAAATGTATCAAAAGTACTGTATTCTCTATATCCTGTAGAATTGTTGTCTACAGGGGCTGCATTAATGTAGTTTACATAGACTTTTCGTTGATACTCAGGAGAAACTTCATTACAAAAATCTGAATCCATGGTAGGATGGTCACCTGTAAGAACAATAGTGGTATTTGCATACCATGGTTGTTCCTGAATCCACGAAATGAATTCGGTAATTTTTTTTGAAGAACATCTCATGACATTACCATATTGATTTCCATCATAAAGATTTTCACAATCTTCACAAACATATCCATCTTCAAAATGTGTATCTACAGTTAACATTGTATAGTTGAAAGGCTCATCTGATGAAGCAATATTAGTTAAATCATCTTTTGCATAATCAATTAATTTGGAATCTTCGAATCCCCACCAGACATAGTAATTAGGATCAAGTCTGCCAATATCTTTATTGTAGGCGATATCATGAATTTCAGAGTGTCCGTGGGTTTCAAAATACAATTTACGTCCAGCGAAATTACCATCACTACCGCAGGAAAAGTAATTATTGTATCCGTTATTAGCTAGTACGTCCCCTAGAACAGTGGCGTTGCCAAAAAAAGAACTTTGGGTATCCATGTTATTTCCGACTGATGAAATGAACAAGGGCAATCCACTTGTAGAAGCAAAGAGACCAGCCATAGTCCAAGAAGTGCCAGGCAAGGATATTCCTCCATTAAGCATTTGAGTGTCTCCGGAGAAGTTCTCATTTTCGTTTGCTAAAGTAGTAAGTTTGGGTATGTAATTGGCATCCATTCCACCACCTGATTCTTTATCTGCGTAAGTTATTTCCATGGATTCAAGGTAGATGGTAATCAAGTTTCTTTTTTGTTCTGGAAATGTAATCTCTCTAGTAGCAGGATCTATATAGTGCAACTGAATGAAATCGGAAGAGGTTTTTAGATTGTTTATATATTCGACAAAACCTAATTTGCTGTTGAAAGTGACACAAGATATGGTTAATAAAACTAAACTGATAATCACTAAAATGGATTTTCCAAATCTTCTTAACTGTTTTCCGCTATAAGCTAACATGATGAAGAAAAGAATAACAGCAACTAAAAGGAAAACAGTAGGGACTACTGTTTGTAGTACAAAAGCAGTAATCATATCTTTACTTGTACCATTCACTCCAATTTTAGCTTGATACATTAACTCACTGAGTTGTAAATGAGGCCATGTTTTAAATAGCCACTTTACGGAGAAGAATAGAAAGATACTAAAAGTGATTAGTAATCCAATTAAAATCATACTGATCAATCCATAGTTTTTCTTTCTGGATTTGTGGATTTCTTTTTTTGTTAGTTTTAATTCTTTTTTCTGAGCTTTTAATGTCTTCTTAAGTTCTTTTAGCTGCTTTACTTCTTCTTGAATGGAAGATTGAATATTTTCTTTTTTTATTGAAGCAGAATTTAAAGCTTGATTCTTTTCGCTAATATCACGATTGTGAAGTTTCTTTTGCTTGGTGTGAAATTTGGAAAGCTTGGATATATGCTTATTTGGATTTGTAGAGGAAGGCTCTTTTCGAGATGACAAGTTTGTAGTACTGTTAAGTGAAATATTGCAATCGGATTGTTTTACAGTATCAATTGTTACTGGTATTTTCTTTTTTTTTTTAAGAAAATTATTGTGATGTGGATTTCTTTTGTGTCTACTTATAAGGCGGGTATAAGTTTGGTGTCTTAAGTGTTGATTTTTATTCATGGGCTTATTTTATACGAAAATATGTAAAGGTAAAACAAAAAAAACAAATTATACATAGAGCGGTTGGAATTGGTGTTAACAAAATATGTATAAAAAGAGAAAATGTATGCTTTTGTTTATTAGCTTTTGTGAATGGGACGATTGTAATATCATCTTTAATATTGTTACCGACAGTAGTTACAGTATATGCCGAGCATACTGAACCTACACCCGATTCTGTAATTAAAACAGTAAACACTGAAAATTTTGGAGGACAAGTCTCAATTTCTTCGGAAACAGAAAAACAGATAACTCAGAAAATGCAAATACTAATAGTATGATGCCTATTCCATCTGCTGCACCTTCAACTACAGAAGTTCCTGCTACAGAATCAAATAACAATCTGATTTCTGAGTTTTATAAAGGCTGGAACTTACATGGTGATGATTGGTACTATTTGGATTCAGATGATCAGAATTCATATCATAAAGGCTGGTTGTATACGGGAGGTAGTTGGTATTGGCTTGATCCTGAAACAGGTATAATGACAACAGGCTTGCAGGAAATAGGAAATTCCAAGTTCTACTTTGCAAATTCCGGAGCAATGAGAACAGGCTGGCTTTATATGGGAGGCAATTCAAAATATTAAAGACAGACTTTTTAATGGTCAACCTGTAGAGGTTTGGATACCGAGTCTGGAGGGTATCCCGGTGGTAGATATGCAGTGCAGTTATATAATGGACATAGTTATGGCCTATGGGGCGGTAATCATGCTGTAGTAATTAAAGGGTATAATGATGAACAAGGTATTGTCTATGTATCTGATTCTATATCTGGAGATGTTATTAGAGATGCCGGTGTTTTCTTTGAGACTTGGCAACGTATGGATAGCCTGGCAGTTGTAATTGAATAATTTTGTGAAGAATCGGTATTTTTTTGATTTGCCGGTTCTTCATTTTATATTGATGTTCGTAAAAACAGTAATATAATGTTCATGAAAAATGGTGCGAGGAATATAATGAACTTAATAGAAAAAAGTATTTTAAAAAATATGTATGAATCTAGATACTTAAATCAGAGAGCTTTAGCAGAAGATACAGATTATGCGTTGGGAACTATTAATCAGTCTTTAAAGAATTTAACTGTTGAAGGATATATAGATTCTTGTTTCAAAGTGACTGAAAAGGGGAAAATATTATTACGACAGAATTCGCCTCGCAGAGCAGTAATCTTAGCTGCAGGTTATGGAATGAGAATGGTCCCTATTAATACTGAAACTCCAAAAGGCTTGCTTGAAGTGTATGGGGAGACATTAGTAGAAAGAATTATAAAACAGTTACATGAAGTAGGAATTAAAGAAATTTATATTGTTGTTGGTTTTATGAAAGAGCAGTATGAATATTTGATTGATGAATATAATGTGGAGTTAGTAGTTAATACAGAGTATTCTACAAAAAATAATTTATTTTCCTTAAATCGTGTGAAAGAGTATTTAGAAAACTGTTATGTGATTCCGTGTGATATCTGGTGTAGAAATAATCCGTTTTCTAAATATGAAATATATTCCTGGTATATGGTAAATGAATTGGCAGATGATTCCAGCATGGTACGAATGAATAGGAAAATGGAATTGGTTAAACCGTCCAAGGAACTTTCCGGAAATAAAATGATTGGTATTTGCTATTTGACAAAAGAAGATGCACAAAAGGTTAAAAAACAGTTGAATATGTGTTGTCATACTTCACTTTACGATGATGCTTTTTGGGAAGAAACACTTTTTGAAAATAATAAAATGATAGTTGCAGGTAAACTGTGCTCTTCTAAAAATGTGATTGAAATTAATACTTATGAGCAATTGCGAGATTTAGATAATACATCAAACCATTTAAAAACAGACGCAATAGAGATTATCTGTCAGGCATTACATGTGAAAGAAGAAGCCATTGAAAATATTAAAGTCTTAAAAAAAGGAATGACCAATCGATCTTTTTTGTTTGAGTGTGATGGAAATAAATATATTATGAGAATTCCTGGAGAGGGGACGGAACAGCTCATTAACAGAAAACAGGAAGCAGCAGTGTATGAAGTAATCAAAAATAAAAATATCTGCGATGATATTGTGTATATTAATCCTGAAAATGGGTATAAGATTACCAGATATTTGAATAATGCAAGAGTATGTGATCCATTCTGCGAAGAAGATATTCGCAGATGTATGGGTAAATTGAAAGATTTTCACTCACTTAATTTAAAAGTGAATCATGCTTTTGATATTTTTGGACAAATAGATTTTTATGAATCATTATGGCATGGACAGCCTTCAGTCTATAGAGATTATATAAAAACTAAAGAAAATGTCATGAAACTGAAAAGCTTTATTGAAAGTGAAAAAAAAGAATTTTGCTTAACGCATATTGATGCAGTTCCGGATAATTTCTTGTTTGTTGAAGATGATATTCGATTGATTGACTGGGAGTATGCCGGTATGCAAGATCCAGATGTGGATATTGCAATGTTCTGTATTTATTCTCTATATAACAAAGTACAGGTTGATCATTTGATAGATATCTATTTTGATGACCATTGTGATAGAAAAACCAGAATTAAGATTTATTGTTATATAGCATGTTGCGGACTGCTTTGGAGTAATTGGTGTGAATATAAGAGAAATCTGGGTATAGAATTTGGTGAATATTCATTAAGGCAGTATCGATATGCAAAAGAATATTATAAGTTAGTGGCAGAAGAGATTCATTTAGGAGAATAAAATGGCTAGAGTTGAAAGAGCAATTATTATGGCTGCAGGATTAGGAAATAGAATGAGACCAGTAACCAATACTATTCCTAAGCCTTTAATTCCTGTGAATGGGAAAAGAATGATTGATACAGTGATAGATGGTTTACATGCGAATGGGATTGATGAAATATATGTTGTTGTAGGGTATTTGAAAGAAAAATTTCAAGCATTAAAAGACAAATATCCAGATATATGTTTGATCGATAATCCTTATTATGATACCTGCAATAACATAGCTTCTATGTATGTGGCAAGAAATCATTTAGAGAACGCCATTGTTCTGGATGGTGATCAGATTATCTTTAATACAACAATTCTTAATCCGGAATTTGAATATTCAGGCTATAACAGTGTTTATGTAAAAAATACGACTGACGAATGGTTACAGCAAGTAGATGAAAATGGATTTGTCACTTCCTGTAGCAGAAATGGTGGGGAAGAAGGCTGGCAATTATATAGCATTTCCAGATGGAATTCCGAAGATGCAAAAAAACTGAAAAAATATATAGAAGTTGAATTTGAAGAGAAAAAAAACAGACAGATCTATTGGGATGATGTTGCTATGTTCTGTTATCCAGAAGAATTCCATTTAAAAGTGTATCCAATGGAGAAAGACGACATTGTTGAAGTGGATAGCTTTGAAGAATTAAAACAACTTGATGCAACATATACGGAGGAATAAGTGATGAAGGAAAGTAAGAAAATAGATTGGGTGATTACTTTAGTCCCGTTATGCTTGATCGTTGGTTTATGTGTTTTATTTTTTGTTTTTCCTAATGAATCTAATGAAGTTTTAAGCAATATTCGTTTCTTTTTTGGTGATGTATTTGGATCTTATTATCTGATTATAGGTCTTGGAATTTTTCTGATATCTTTATATATTGCATTTTCAAAGTATGGAAAGATTATTTTAGGTAATCCTGATGAAAAACCAAAATATTCGTTTTTTGCCTGGGGGTCTATGATGTTTACTTGCGGGTTAGCCGCAGATATTTTGTTCTATTCATTTTCTGAATGGGTATTATATGCGACAGATCCACATTTAGAAGAAATGGGCAGTATTCAGGAGTGGGCAGGAGTATATCCTTTATTTCACTGGAGCTTTATACCTTGGGCTTTCTATCTTGTATTAGCTGTTGCTTTTGGTTTTATGTTGCATGTAAGAAAAAGAAACAGACAGAAGTATTCAGAGGCTTGCAGACCACTATTAGGAAAATATACTGACAGGCTACCAGGTAGAATAATAGACTTACTTGCTGTATTTGCCTTGTTAGCAGGTACTGCAACTACGTTTAGTGTTGCGACACCATTAATGGCAACTATCATAGCTGATATGTTTCATGTCACAATTAGCAGAACAACAATTAATATCATAATTTTGCTAATTACTTGTTGTGTATATACATATTCTTTATTACATGGATTTAAAGGAATCAGCTTTTTAGCTAATGGTTGTATTTACCTGTTCTTCTTCTTATTAGCGGTGGTTTTGCTATTTGGGGGTGAAACAAGATACATCATAGAAACTGGCATTTCTTCTTTGGGAACCATGATTCAGAATTTTATTGGATTGTCTACATATACCGATCCATTAAGAACATCCAGTTTCCCACAGAATTGGACTATATATTATTGGGCATATTGGATGGTATGGTGTGTGGCAGCTCCATTCTTTATTGGAAGTATTTCCAGAGGCAGAACAATCAAACAGACCATTATTGGTGGATATGTATTTGGGGTAGGATCCACAATACTTAGTTTTATTATTCTTGGCAACTATTCCATGGGATTGCAGGTTACAGGAAAGATGGATTTTATAGCCCAATATCTTGCGAACGGGGATGTCTATGCAATGATAGTTAATATTATAAAAACATTACCATGTTCAAAACTGATTATGATTATTGTCTTAATAACAATGATTGCATTTTATGCCACATCATTTGATTCGATTGCATTAACAGCATCTTGTTATAGCTATCATAAATTAGATGAAAATGAACAACCAGGTAAAATGATACAGTTAATGTGGTGTTTATTGTTAATAGTGTTACCAATTGCATTGCTGTTTGCTGAAAGTTCTATGAACAATCTGCAATCCGTAAGTATAGTTGCAGCATTCCCAATTGGAATTGTTATTGTGATGATTGTTATTAGTTTTTTGAAGGATGCCGACTTGTTTGTGTAGAATAAAAGTAAGTATAAAAAGTAGAGCTTAATTGTGATAATTTATGCTCTTTTTTATATCTTTGTATATATTTGAAATATAGTTTAAAATAATATCTGTATGAAAAAATTAGTAATTATCCCCGCTTATAACGAAAGTGAGAACATTGTTAACACAGTAAAAGAAATAAAAGAAAAAGCCAGTGACTTTGATTATGTAGTTATAAATGATTGTTCCAGTGATAAAACGTTAGAAATTTTAGAAAATAACCATTTAAACTACATTAACTTACCAGTAAATCTTGGTATTGGTGGTGCTGTACAGACCGGTTATAAGTATGCCTTAGAACATGAGTATGATATGGCGGTACAGGTAGATGGTGATGGACAACATGATCCTGCATATCTACATTCTTTAGAAGAAACTTTAATAAAAGAAAAGGCAGATATGGTCATTGGATCAAGATTTATTAAAAATGAAGGCTTTCAGTCTACTTTTGCAAGAAGAATGGGTATTGTGTATTTTACAAAGATGATTAAATCTTTAACAGGTACAACCATAACGGATCCTACTTCTGGATTCAGACTTGTAAATAAAGATGTTATTGCGTTATTTGCAAATGATTATCCTAGAGATTATCCTGAACCTGAAAGTATTGTTGCGTTGCTAAAAAGAAAGAAAAAAGTGATAGAAGTTCCTGTACAGATGAAGGAAAGACAAGGTGGAGTTTCTTCTATCAGACTTTGGAATTCTGTATATTACATGATTAAAGTATCTATTGCCATTTTAGTAGAGTGCAGCAGAACATATAAGGAGAATTAGAACATGGGAAGAAGATTACAGTTACTATTGGTGATACTTGTTCTGATTACTTTAATACTAGTACTTAGAAGAGTGAGAACAAAGAAATTATTATTGCAGTACACATTGTCCTGGATGTCTTTGTTGTTTGTATTGTTGATTGTATCGTTATTTCCTAATATATTAGAAGTTTTTTCTCATATGTTTGGAATAGCTACACCTGTTAACATGGTGTTCTTTTTAGGATTCTGTTTTGCTTTAATTATTATTTTCGGGTTAACACAGGCAGTATCTAAAATGTCACAACAAATTAAAGACTTAACGCAGAAAGTTGCGTTAATGGAAAAGGATGAAAAAGATGTTTACAAACAATGATCATACATTTGTGATATGTGCATATAAGGAAAGCAGATTTCTTGAAGATTGTATTCAATCTTTAAAACATCAATCTGTAAAATCTGAAATTCTTATATGTACATCTACCCCTAATGCGTATATTCAAAGGCTTGCCGAAAAATATTCTATTGAAATACGTATTAATGAAGCCGGATTAAAATATGGCAGTGATATTGCAAAAGACTGGAATTTTGCTCTTAGTCAGTGCAATACAGCTTTGGCAACAATAGCTCATCAAGATGATGTCTATAAAAAAGAATATGTTGAAAAAGTAATCGATGCATTTAATACCTGTAGTCACCCTTTAATAGCTTTCAGTGATTATTCTGAAATTAAAAATGGATTAGAAGTGAAAGAAAATAAACTTCTTAAAATAAAAAGATTTTTACTTATTCCATTAAAGAATAAAAAGAATTGGTCTTCTATTTCCAAAAGAAGAAAATGTCTTTCTTTTGGAAATCCTATTTGTTGTCCAGCAGTAAGTTATTGCCTGGATAATATTCAACAGCCATTATTCAAAAGCGGCTTCAAGAGTGATCTTGACTGGGAGGCATGGGAAGCAATGTCTAAATTATCAGGAGAGTTTGCATATGTTTCTGAAATATTAATGAGTCATAGAATTCATGAAGAATCTACGACAACTGCTGTTATTGCAGGTAAGAGTGGCAGATCTTTGGAAGACTATGAAATGTTTTGTAAATTTTGGCCTAAGTGGGTTTCCAAAGTGATTGAACACTTCTATAAAGAAAGTGAGAAGCAGAATGGGAACTAGCAAACAAAAAATGGCAAAGGATATGTTATGGAACACGATTGGTAATTTAGTATACTTCTTTTGTCAATGGATTATGACCGTGGTAGTAGTTAGGCTTGCGTCTTATGAAGAGGCAGGCTATTTTGCTTTGGCAATGTCAACTAGTGCTACATTCTCTGCAATTGCCTTTTTCAGTATGAGAAACTTTCAGGTATCGGATGTTAATAATGAATTTAGTAATAATGAATATGTAGGAAGTCATGTATTGACATGTACATTTGCTTTTATTTTATGTGCTCTAAAGGCTTTAAATAGTACTAATACATATCAAATGCTTTGCATAGAT
The DNA here is from genome assembly GCA_934757945.1 of uncultured Bulleidia sp. Lineage (GTDB taxonomy): Bacteria > Bacillota_I > Bacilli_A > Erysipelotrichales > Erysipelotrichaceae > Bulleidia. The sequence continues at coordinate 47,782 of CAKVLT010000005.1, forward strand.
GCATTTATGCTTATTAAAATAGCTGAAAGTATAGTAGATGTTTTGCATGGAGTAAATCAAAAGATATCAAGATATGATCTTATTGGTAAATCCTGTATGATAAGAGGAATACTCAGCATTGTTGTATTTGTTTTTGGACTGGTAGTTTTAAATAATACTTGTATTGCAATATTACTTACAGCAATCTGTAATTTGCTGGTTGCAATATTCTATGACTATAGGGCAACTAGTTCATTAGTTGATTTGAAACCTATCATTTGGAATACAAACTTAAAGAAATTATTGTGGAAATGTTTACCTTTGATGATATGTAGTTTTCTGTTAAGTGCAATTCCATTAGTTGCAAAAACAGCATTACAAAAGGAATTAGGAACAGAAATTCTTGGTAAGTATTCTTCTATTGCCTCTCCTACTCTAATTGTGCAAGTTATGGCGTCCTATGCATTTAGTCCAATGCTTCCACACATTTCTGAATTATATGCACGTAAGAATTTTGAAGGTTTTTATTCTGTTTTGAAAAAATTACTTATAGTCTTCATAATATTTTCAATTTGTATGTTTGCAGGTGGTGCAATTCTTGGAAAATTTGGATTAACACTTCTATATGGTAAGGACATATTGGAATACTATTATACTTTTATGCCATTGATTGGTTGTACACTTATGACAGCAGTGGTTTGGACTTTTATCTCAATAGTAACTGCTATCAGGAAAATATATTGGATGCTTGCAGGAATACTTTTAGGGTATTTAGGAACATATGTATTAGCAGGCAAATTGATTGTATCTTTTGGGGTAAACGGAACCAGCTACATACATATTCTTTCTTTTTTGTTTATATTTGTCTGGCTATTATTCATTACAGTAATTACTTGTAAAAAAGAAGAGCATAATTGATAAATTCTTAGAGAGGTTATTATGAATATTTTATATACATTTAATGATAAATTTGTACCACAGGTTGCTGCGGCAATTACGTCTGTATGTGAAAATAATAAAGATATTGAAGACATATGTTTTTATTTGATGATTCTAAATGTCACAAGTGAGAATAAAGAAAAATTGGAAACCTATATTCAATCATATAATAGAAAAGTATGTTTCATTGAATTAAAGGACATTAATCAATATTTTGATTTTTCTTTTGATACAACTGGATGGAGTTCAATTGTATTGGCAAGATTATTGATTGATCGCTTATTACCAGATTCAGTTCAGCGTATTCTGTATCTGGATGGGGATACAATTGTAAGGGGATCTCTGAAGGATCTTTGGGACACAGATTTAAAAGGGTGTGCAATAGGTGCCAGCTTAGAACCAACATATGCTTATGATAAAAAAGAATTAATTGGTTTAAAGGGAATGCCATATTATAATGCTGGTGTATTATTAGTTGATTTAAAAAATTGGAGAAATAATAAAATTGGAGAGGAAATAATTAGTTTTTATTCAAAGTATAATGGCAGACTTTTCTCTAATGATCAGGATGCAATCAACGGATCACAAAAAGGTAAAATATATACATTATCTCCAAAATATAATTACTATAATATCTTTGATCAGTATCCATATTCTTTCTTATCTAGATTATGTGACTATGATTATATAGATAAAGATGTGTTTGACGAAGCAAGAAAAAATCCGGTCATTGTACATTATTTAGGTGAAGAAAGACCTTGGAGAATAGGAAATCACCATAGATTTAAGAGTGATTATGATAAGTATTTAAATATGACTCCTTGGAAAGGAATGAACTATGAAGAAGGCTGGAGAACATATTTTGTTTGTTGGGATATTTTTAATACTGTAACGAAACCATTCCCTTCATTACGATACAGTATTATCAATGCATTGATACCTTCGTTTTTAAAGATTAGAGCAAGGAAGAAATTATAGTATAAAGGAGAGAGATATGAATAAAGAATATGAACCAGAGGTGCTACAAAAGTTATGGAAAGTAGAAGAAGGGATCTATCTTGAATTTGCAAGAATTTGTGATAAATACAATTTAAGATATTTTTGTGCGTATGGTACAGCTTTAGGTGCTATTAGACATAAAGGATTCATTCCTTGGGATGATGATATGGATATGGGAATGCTTAGAGAGGATTATGAAAAATTTTTAGAAATAGCACCCAAAGAATTGAAAGAGAATTTTGAGTTATTAGAAGCCAGAAATACAAAAGGATATGTTCTTCCTTTTGCAAAATTAACAAGATCAGATACTACTTTTGTAGAAGCAACAGATATTGACCGAAAGTATCATTCTGGTATCTTTATAGACATTTTCCCATTTGATGCAGTGCCAGAAGATTTTGAAGAGCGTAAAAAAATAGAAAGGAAATGTTGGTTTATTGCTAGATTGATGGTTTTATGCGATTATCCAAAGCCAAAGTTACCTGCTACAATTACTGGTAGCAAGAAATCATTAGTATATGCAGTTTGTAATATTGTACATTTTGGATTAAAAGTATTAGGGAAGACTCCTGAAAAATTGCAAAAAAAATACATAAAATATGCTAGTGAATATGGTAATACACATAAAGATGTATATTTATATGCAGATTTCATGGCGTTTAACATGGAGGTTGATTACGGGAGGCCAGATCAGTATTTTAATAAAGATACTTTATTTCCTGCTGTAGATGTTCCTTATGAAAACATACTTGTAAAAGTGCCACATGATTGGGATAGGTATCTAACAGATTCATATGCGAAGTATATGGAGTTACCTCCAATTGAACAAAGACATTCACATTATCCGAGTAAGCTGGAATTTTCTAGAGATGAATAGTATGTGCTATATGATAATGGTTTCGGAGCTAGAGTTAAAGTATATATAAATTATTCAGCTGAGAAATCTATTTTTAGAAGATTTTACTGATCATAAAATTAATAGGAGAGAATGAATATGAAAAAAAGAAATGCAATGAGAATAATATATGTATTTGTGTTAACTGCTTTTCTATCTTCTTTGCATGTTTATGCATATGAAAAAGATGCTTCAAGTATTGTATATGTTTCTAGGACTGGAGAAAAATATCATTATGTTGAAAACTGCTCTGGAATGAAGAATCCTATTCAGATGACTTTGCTAGAAGCAATCAATCGAGGAAGAACTCCCTGTAAAGATTGCGTTCATGAGTATGTTGAACAAGTAGGAGGATTTACCGATGTTTATTCAATTTTGACCCCGCATTCCGAAGACATAAACTGGTTAGCAAATACAGGAGTATCACAAGGGTGGACAGAGGAAGATGGCAGTAGAAC